>CAMATR010000087.1 GCA_945861175.1 Chitinophaga pinensis
AAGATTTTATTTTAAATGGTAATTTGGCGATTGTTCAATGTAATTTTCACTTCATTTCTAAGGAAAGAGAAATTTTTGTAAATAAAAGTTTTGTTTTTAAAATTTGTGCTGACTTAAAAGTGAGAATTATACTTCATCATTCCTCTTTACCCTACAATCCTTTAAGCTAAAAAAGAAATATCGTGTTTAGTAGAAAAATGTTAAGTTTGTTTAAATAACTGATCTGAAATGGATAAGTGTTTACGACTTTTTGTTCTTATTATGTTGTTTGCGATGTTTAACGTAAGCATAGGAAAGTTCCATTATCAGGACATTCGAGATCAACTAGAGAATAGTCTTGAGGAATCATCTGAGAACGAAACACCAGACGAAACAGAGAATAAAGAGGTGAATTGTGAGGGCGATGAGTACTTTCATTTATTTTCTAATTTTAATGTTCAAGGTTGCATTGATAACAAAATTGAACAACTCGCACAATCACTTTCCCAGTATAATAAATTGGTGAAAATAGAAGAAGAAACCCCTCCTCCACGCATCATCTAGTATCGCTTTGAACTTTTCAATTTAAGGTTCTCCCTTAGTCAAAAAAAATCCCTTTGCAGAGATTAAGGTTTAAAATTAAATCTGGTTCTTAGGATTTTTTAAAGCGATTGTTCGGCAAGAAATTCAAGTTATGTCTCTTGTTCTCTTAGGACAACAGATGAAAATTATAAAATTCAAATTCTTGGAAGATAACAGTACTTCTGTTAAATAAAAGTAGATTCCTTTTATGAAATAATATTCATTTTCAGCACATGAAGCTGATTAGTAAATTACATTTAAGTCTTTAGAAATACGCATGAAAAATAATTTTTTTACCTCGTTTAAATCAGACTCTGTATCGAGTTTAGTGGTTTTTTTAGTTGCTTTACCGCTTTGTCTCGGGATTGCTGTTGCTTCAGGTGCATCGCCATTTGCAGGGATAATTACCGGTGTCATTGGCGGTATAGTTGTAGGGTATCTGAGTAGCTCAAATGTGAGTGTTTCAGGTCCGGCAGCAGGCTTAATTGCTATTGTTTTGCTAGCAATTCAAGACTTAGGTTTTGAAGCATTTATTTTAGCACTAGTTTTGGCGGGTATCTTCCAATTAATATTGGGTTTTGCCAAAGCAGGCACTATTTCAAATTATTTCCCATCCGGAGTAATCGAAGGAATGTTGACCGGTATAGGGATTATAATTCTCCTGAAAGAATTACCTCATGCAATTGGATACGATAACGAACACGAAGGTGATTTTTTTAATTACAGCCTCGCTGATAATAGTGATAAAGGTTATTTAAATGAGCTTTTACATTCATTTAATTTTGTTCATACAGGCATTATTATTATTACTACGATTTCAATAGGTATTTTAGTAATCTTTAATAGAGTAGCTTTTCTAAAGAGAATTAAGATTTTACCAGGTGCACTAATGGTAGTAGTCGTAGGTATTATTCTGAACGAGGTCTTCCGTTTAACGAGTCCTGAACTCCTTATTTCTGGAAAGCATTTGGTAACGCTCCCGATCGCGGGAAACATTAATGAATTCATAGCACAATTTACATTTCCTGATTTTACAGCTATCACAAATCCAAAAGTATGGATAGCAGCAGCAACCATTACGGCAGTAGCGAGCATTGAAACGCTATTGTGTTTAGAAGCCGGAGATAAAATGGATACTTTTAAAAGATTTTCAAGTGCAAATACCGAATTAAAGGCTCAAGGAATAGGAAATATAATAGCTGGGCTAATTGGTGGCATTCCTATGACTAGCGTAATCGTGAGGACATCTGCAAATATTAATGCTGGTGCAAGAACTAAAGCGTCTACAATATTCCACGGTTTTCTTTTATTGTTAACCGTAATTTTAATTCCTGCTTTACTCAATAAAATACCGATGGCTTGCTTGGCTGCAATTTTGATTATGATTGGTCTTAAATTGGCAAGTCCTAAAGTGTTTGTTCACATGTGGAAAATTGGCAAGTTTCAGTTTATCCCTTTCATAGTGACCTTTATAGGGGTATTAAGTTTAGATTTATTGAAAGGTGTAGGTATTGGTATATCTGTAAGTATTTTCTTTATTCTTTTGGGAAATATGAAACGAGCTTACTTTTTTAACAAGGAGGAACATAAGGCAGGTGATGATATTCACATAGATTTGGCACAGGAGGTCTCATTCTTAAACAAGGCCGCCATTAAGCAAACTTTGGCGCATTTGCCGGAAAATTCCAAAGTAATTATCAGTGCTAAAAATACTGTCTACATAGACTATGATGTATTAGTTTTGATCAAAGATTTTATGCAATACGGATCCAAGGATAAGAACATCCAAGTAGAATTGAAAGATTTTAAAAATGCCTGTCAAATTGATAATAAAATTGATACTGGTTCTGTATCCTGAAGTTAATTAGATTAAAAGTATTTATTTCCAATACACCATTTATTTAGCGATGGTTGCGGCGATTCTTTAACCAATTATGATAGCATTTTTCTTAAAAGAAAATAGACAACCCCCTTCACTTTAGTACTTGAAATATAGAACAAATCCGCTCACCGTTTGATAATTTGTAAAAAACATTTAAATTTAGATAAATAAACTAAAGGTGTTCATACAGAACATACTATAGCGACTAAGATCACCTTTGGTATTGTTATAAGTAAGTTATGGGCAAGTTGAACGAATAAAAACACAAGACGGTCTGCGAAAGCCAATTGGCTGACCACCCAATGTGACAGAAAATAAAAATAAAAAAGTGGAGACCACATAACACATAGTAAGCAAAATGGCGCACTTACATATTCGATAGAAAGCGCCTCTTCGCCTCGTGTTAAACCGTCAGTTTCAGATGACAATGAAGAAGTTCGATTAATCGATTTGTTTGTTGATGCATTTTCAAATTGGCGACACTTGACTTCTTTAAATGGATTATTTTTGGATAAAAAAGGACGGGGGTTTAATCTAAAGTGGGTTTTTAGACGAGCTGCCAGTATAAGGCATATTTAGAAACATATGAAATATAGATTCATCAAAGTGATTTTTTTGATATTGTTTAGTCATAATACATTTTCCCAAACTGAATCTACGGACATTGCTAGCAATTTTATTTACTTGGAAGTAGCAGGAGTTGGTGGATACGGATCAATTAATTATGAAAGAGTAATGTATTGTAAAAAATATTTGATGTTTACAATGAGATGTGGGATAAGCACTTACCATATTTTAGATTTTAAAAATAAACTTAATCCAGATATAATAATTCCTTTTGCTTTGAATGCATTTTATGGGGAAAATCATAAAATTGAACTTGGTGTTGGAGAATCATTTTTAAATATTATCCATGCTAACACAACTGATTTAAAACCAAAAAGAATCACACATTTTCACACCATATTGTCAATTGGATATCGGTATCAAAAAAATACGGGCGGTATTGTTTTTCGCTGTGCTTATACTCCAATAATTGAATTTAATAGATACTTTAGGCATTGGGCTGGTATCTCTATAGGATATTCATTTTAAAAATTCATAAAATGAAAAAACTGATATTTTCTTGTATCGTATTATCTGTTGTCATTTCATGTAAAAAAGGCGAATTCAATATTCAAAATTTGAATGGAAATAAAATTACTGCTCTCGGGCACGGAGGTATGGGAGTTGGAAATACTTATCCGATGAATAGTTCTGAATCCATTTTAAAATGTTTGAATCTTAGAATGGATGGAACTGAATTTGATGTTCAAATGACTAAAGATAGTGTTCTAGTTTTATATCACGGACAAGACTTATCAGACCATACAAATTTAAAAGGAGTTATCAATTCGTTAAATTGGAGTGAAGTTAAAAATGCTCACTACACTGCCAATCCTTATTTAAACTATCCCATTGTCTCATTAGAGCAACTGTTTTCTAATATTGAAAATATTGAAAAATATATATTTACTTTCGATTGTAAATTATATACAAGCACAAATATTAATAACCAATTTTATCAATCTTATATTAATGCAGTGATTAATCTAATCCAAAAATATCAAATTGGAAATAACGTTTACATTGAATCACAAAGCGAAGTATTTCTTGATATGTTTAGAAACAAAAAGCCTGATAGTAAACTATTTATATATCCATCATCTTTTGAATCAGGCTTGAATATAGCTTTGTCTAAAGGTTTACAAGGCATTACAATTTCAACACGAAGCATTACCAAAGAACAAATAAAAATAGCACATGACAATAATCTATTGGTGGCAATATGGAATACACACTCTAAATCTGATAATATTGAAGCCATAAATAAAAATCCTGATTTTATAGAAACAGATAATGTGAAGTATTTGATTAAACTATTAAAATAATACACCTCAAAACAGCGTGTAAGCGATATAGCGCTGCCGCAAGCGCAACATTGGGCTACGATCGTATATACGCAAAACGTCAAATTGACTAAAAACCCTCTTGTTTTTCCACACTAATCTTTTCATAAAATCATCCTTTTTCTCGTTGTCAAAATCATGACTTTTAGTATCTTCAAGTATGAGGTTTATGCAAGGAAATGGAATTCATTGAGAACGACCAGCATATCATTCTTCCGATTTATTGAAGTTGTTTATTTACGGGTATTTGAAGTTCAATAGACGAATATTTGGTATTGATTTTTTCGAAGGGGAATTTTTAAAGTGGTGACACTTTACTTCCTTAAATTCATTATTTTTGGATTAAAAACAGTACGAATTTGAATCTAAAGTGAGTTTTTATAAGAACTGGCCTTAGCGCCAAAACCATAAAACTGAAACGATTTTGACTATTCAAAGGCAGAAAAAATGAGAATATTGATAATAATTTTGATTATTAACATGAATCTGACATTATTCAGTCAGACGTATCAGATGCCTCATGAGAACGAACTGCACGAAGGAACATGGTTGCAATGGCCACATCAATATGAATACGGACTTGCTTATAGAAATAGTCTAGATGACACATGGGTTGCAATGACACAATCATTAGTCGGTGGAGAAAAGGTCCATATTATTGCCTATGACAATGCCGAAAAGGATAGGATAATTTCAATGCTTTCCAATGTCAGTGTTCCTTTGAACAATGTTGACTTTTTTATTTTTCAGACAAATGATGTTTGGATTCGTGATAACGGCCCTATTTTCGTGAGAGACAATATCGGTAATTTATTAGTCGAGGATTGGGGCTTTAATGGCTGGGGTGGAAAATATAATTACAATTTATGTGACCCGATTCCTTCAAGTATTGGGGCTGCCATAAGTATGCCTGTTGTGCATTTAGATTCAATAATGACAAATGAAGGAGGTGCAGTTGAACTTGACGGAAATGGCGTATTGCTGGCATGTAGAAGCTCCATAATTAGTCAGAGTCCTTCAAATTCTGTCCGAAACCCCGGAATGACACAATCACAAGCAGAGAGTATATTCGCTCAATATCTGGGTGTAACTAAGTTCATATGGCTTGACGGAAATGTTGGAGACCCCATTGATGTGACCGATTTTCACATAGACGGCATTGCAAAATTTCTGAATGATGACACTCTTGTGACTATGAACAATGCCGATTTGACTTATTGGGGTACATCTGCTTTAGATATCTCTGCACTGTATGAGGCAAGCAACGTCAATAGCAATGTTTACACAAAAATTTATTTGCCCTTGACACAAAATAATGTTGTAACAACTACAGGCAATAATCTTGGTTATAAAGGTTCATACGTTAATTACTATGTTGCAAATAACGTAGTTATGGTTCCAAATTATAATGACCCAAATGATGTGGTTGCGAATGGAATTATTCAATCTCTTTATCCAAACAGAACGGTTGTAGGTCTTGATTGCCGAAACTTATATGAATGGGGAGGTATGATTCATTGTGTAACCCAGCAACAACCTTTATCAACAGTGACTGGACTTGATGACAATATTAAAACCGAAATAAAAGTTGTACAAAACTTTCCAAACCCGTTTAGTGAAACAACAACAATAAATATTACTCTGGATAAAGGTGCTGACGTTTATGTTTGCATTTATAACTCAATCGGTCAGATTGTTTTACGTCAAGAGAAGCCAAATCTTTCGGCTGGACAGCATTCATTTAAAATAAATGCGGAGAATTTACCAAATGGAATTTACACATATGTGTTGGGTATTGATAAACAAAACCGTTTTTTTGGACGTATGGCTATACTTCATTAACAATTACGAGGCAAAGCAGGAAAAGACTAAAATCAAGTGTTGATGTATCTAACTTGCCGAAAGGTATTTACTTTATAAAGGCCATAGGAAATTTGAACCAATTTTTAAAACTAATTATTTAATAAAATAAGCAATAATAGGATCTTTAAATCAATTGTTCTCATAACACAGACAAGCTGAATACAAAAAGTTATCTGCTAAAAACTTGACGATTCCAAAATAAAAACTATGAAAAAAATACTACTACTTATCTCTCTGATTACTGTTCTTTCCGGATATACTCAATATACACCTTCCGGTGATGCACTACCCGATGGCGGAAAAGACCTAAACTATTCTCAAGTAATTGGTGTGGATATGCCTACGTTGGTGGAAGTAGGCGGGGCACAAGTCTCGTCACTAATTGTTTCTGCCTTTCCTCCGGCACAGTTATACATTTCTTCCATATCAGAAATGACAATTCCCTTACTTAATCTAAGCGCACAACTCAGCGTGAACGGGCTACCCTCCGGCATATCAAGTTCATGCTCGCCATCCGATTGCTCATTCCCAGGTGGGAACAGCGGCTCTATTTATCTCAATGGTGTACCTTCGGTTGAAGGCACATATAATATAGTCATTACCAGCAACTCTTATGGCACGCTCGATTTGTCGGCATTGACTGCATTATCGGGAGGATTGATTCCTAATTCTCTTGCAATAACGGAGCCACTGACAGGCGTATTTGACAAAGAATATTTGCTGGTTATCGAGGACCAGACTTCAATAAATAAGCTAAATAATGGATATTTCAGTGGTTTATCCCTCTACCCTAACCCGGCAAGTACTCAAACAGCGATAAAGTTTTATTCTCAAGAAAACTACGATGTTACAATAC
>CAMATR010000088.1 GCA_945861175.1 Chitinophaga pinensis
CATTTTCGAAGATCTTGTGTTGCATTGCTTTCTCAACATTTAAAATCTTACCGCGCAGGGGCATAATAGCCTGAAAGTGGCGGTCGCGACCTTGTTTAGCAGTCCCACCAGCCGAGTCTCCCTCGACAAAGTAAATTTCACAAGCAGCAGGGTCTTTTTCAGAGCAATCTGCAAGTTTACCAGGTAGCCCAGAACCCATTAAAACATTCTTACGCTGAACCATTTCACGTGCCTTTCTTGCCGCATGCCTCGCTCTAGCAGCCAGAATAACTTTTTCAACAATAATTCTTGCTTCGCTAGGATGCTCCTCTAAATAGGCCGATAACATTTCAGACACTGCTTGACTAACAGGAGCAGTTACCTCTCTGTTTCCTAGTTTTGTTTTAGTTTGACCCTCAAATTGTGGTTCTTGAACTTTCACCGAAACAACCGCTGTAAGACCTTCTCGGAAATCATCACCATCAATTTCAATTTTCTCTTTAGCTAGAATACCTGAATCAGTAGCATACTTCTTCAACGTATTCGTTAATCCTCTTCGAAAACCAGATAAGTGAGTACCTCCCTCATGGGTATTAATGTTGTTTACATAAGCCTGAATGTTCTCAGTATATGAAGAATTATAAGTCAATGCAACCTCCACAGGGATACCTTCGCGTTCTCCTTCAAAATAAATTACATCTGAAATTAGTGGCTCACGGTTTCTATCAAGGTATTGTGCAAATTCCCTCAAACCACCTTCAGAGTAAAATACAGTACTCGCAGGCTTTTCATTTTCGTCTAAATTGCGATTATCTGTTAATGTAATCGTAATTCCCTTGTTTAAGAAAGCTAACTCACGCATTCGAGCCGCCAATGTATCGTAGTTATACTCCGTATATTCGAAAATAGAATCGTCTGGCTTGAAGGTGACTTCAGTTCCTGTCTCACTAGATTCACCCGCAACTCTTACATCATACAAAGGTTTACCAATACTGTATTCTTGTTCAAAAAGCTTTCCTTCTCTTCGAACAGTTACCTTTAAATGAATTGAAAGAGCATTCACACAAGATACACCTACCCCATGCAGACCGCCAGAAACTTTATAAGTATCCTTATCAAATTTACCTCCAGCATGAAGAACAGTCATAACCACCTCTAATGCAGATCGTTTTTCTTTAGTATGAATTGCTGTAGGAATACCTCGACCATTGTCTCTAACAGTAACTGAGTTGTCTTCATTGATCCAAACACCAATCGTATCGCAGTGACCGGCCAAAGCCTCATCAATTGAGTTATCTACAACCTCGTATACTAAATGGTGTAAACCCTTCATTCCGACATCACCAATATACATTGCTGGGCGCTTTCTTACAGCCTCTAGACCTTCTAAAACCTGGATATTATCCGCTGAATAATTATCTCTAGCTAATTCCTCACTCATAGTTGATTCCTTTTTGGAAAAGTATTAAATTGTGAACAAGCAAAGTTAACAAAAGATGCCTTTTGTATGAGTATTAAAGGGCTTGGTATAAGATGAACTTATCAACAATATATTAACGCAATTAGAAAAATGTTCCTAATCGCGTATCCATTTAATTATTTCTGGATCGTTGGGTAAAGAGCTTGGGGCAATAACTTTTTCTAGTTTCCCGTCCTCGTTAAGTAAATATTTCTGGAAATTCCATTTTACGCTGCTATCTTCAAGACCATTTAATGATTTCTCTGTAAGAAATTTATATATTTCGTGCATGTCTTTTCCCTTCACTGAAATTTTGCTCATCATGGGGAATGTCACACCGTAATTCTTTTGACAAAATTCAACAATCTCTTCATTTGTTCCTGGCTCCTGTGACATGAAGTTATTTGCAGGAAAACCAACTATGATAAAATTACTATCTTTAAATTGCTCGTACAATTCCTGTAACTGCTCATATTGCGGGGTTAATCCGCACTTTGATGCTGTATTGACAATCATGATTTTTTTACCTTTCAAAGAAGAAAAACTAAAATCTTTTCCTTCTATGTTTTCTGTTGTAAACTGATGTATTGTTTGGGAGTTGACCATTAGGGATATAAAAAACAAAGGTGTAAGAAATAATTTTCGCATGGTTTTTTTAATTGTTAAACAAAAATAAACTTTAAAAGTTCTAACTATTTATTTTTTCGGAACATTTTTTGCGTTTTAACGAATACATTCAAACTATGATGAGATCAATACTCTTTATTTTATTTTTGGTGACAAGCAGAAATTATTTCGCTCAGACTGATTTCGGTGGTGTTTGGCAAGGTATTATGGTAAAAGATGGTTTTAAAAATGAACAAGGAACTATCCTATACGCCATATTCGCTATTAATAGCGGAATTATTGAGGGAAAAACAAGAGACGAGGTTTACAATACGGATCAATTTGCTGTAAAAAAAATAAAGGGAACTGTCAAAAAAAACACTCTTCAATTCAACCAAATTGTTACTGAAAAAAAGAAAAATAATTCGAAGACAAATTGGTGTAATATTGACGCTCGTCTTACCTTCAATGACAGCACAGGATATCTCGAGGGAAATTATACAAGTAGCGATTGCAAGCGCAATTCAGGTAAAATAATTTTATATCGATCGACCGCAAAATTTTCAGCAACAGATGAATCCATGTTGGCTCATAGTTGGATGAAATTTTTTATTGAAGACTTGAAGAAAGGATATAATGCACCTACTATTCGCGATGTCGAAAGAAAAAACTTTGTCTTTCAACCCATCTATTTTGATTATGACAAGGCCGAAATCAGAGCAGAATATAACGACTTTTTAATTAAAATGGCTCGAATTGTAGACGGTCATACTGACCTTAGGATTAAGGTTACTGGTCATACCGATGCCGACGGCTCGGATGCCTACAACCTTGAATTATCTCAAAGAAGAGCGCAAGTTTTGATAGATTTTTTCATGTCAAAAGGACTTAGTCGAGACCGCATTGAGATTGATTTTAAAGGTGAGAAATCTCCAGCAGATTCAAACTCAACGCCGGAGGGAAGACAAAATAACAGAAGAGTAGATTTCTCTTTTATTTAGCTTTTTTCTTATTCGCAAATTCGATAATTATTCCGAGTGAAGGCTGAACAATACCTGATTTATTCTCAATCAATTTAGTCTGGTACCGAGTCGGATCATTTGGATCAGTCAATGGCTGACCATTACTATCTTTAATCACTAATAAATAAGGAGCTACATTTGTTTTGTGACCATATGCATTTTGAATATCCAAATAAAAATTCATCGAGAACTTATTTAAAAAGATTTTTTTATCTATTCGGATATTCAATTGATGATTTGCTCCTTCGCGCTGGGTGTTCAGCTGATTGTAATTTAATAATCCTTGTCCTGATAGATCCCACACATCTTTTAAACTTGACGTGGCAATATCATAGGGTGTATATGGTGAACCACCATTAAAAAGCCAGCGCATTCCTAATTCCCAGCCATTTTTAAAGCGCTTACCTCCCGTGATTGATACTATGTGTTTACTATCCCAAGTGCTAGGTATGTACTCATTGTTTTTTCCTAAGAATTCTGATGCGACAAAGGTGTATGCCACGATACCATAAAAACCTTTTAAAAGTTTTTGTTGGTACAAAAATTCTAACCCATATGACCTGCCTTCCGAGGTTGATGTGACTGCTTCATTTCCAACTACTCCGAAATCAGAGCCCACATTAGCCAGAGAAATAGAGTCTTTTATTGAAAAAGGATAATTATGGTATTTCTTCAAAAAACCTTCAACTGAAAATCGAGAATTAATTTCTGTTAAATAAGCTGCTCCTATAACAAAATGGTCAGCATTTATATATTTTAAGTCATTGTCTTTATTTACTAAATTATTATTCAAATCTCTGTAGCCCAGAATAGTATATGCAGGAAGTTGATGATATCTAGCTAAATTTCCGTTTAATGTAAATCGATTATTTACCTTGTATGTTGCGGAGAACATTGGAGAGATTTGATTCAAAGGATTACTCATGCTTTGAGAGTAGTTATTAAAATCTGAACGGAGACCAACCGAAAAATTAAATCGTTCGTCAGCTGAGCCGTTTGAGAGTTGAGCAAAAATTGATCCTTTACTTAAATACAAGTCTGAAGTGTAATCAATAGTAATTGGAACACCCTGGTAACTTGTTCGGTTGAAAGTACTGTTATTATATCGCGCATATTCGTAACCTAATCCTGTATTAAACTTCCAACCATTCCAATTAACGTGGTGTTCAAAACGTAGTTTGTTTTCTGCTTCAAAGGAACTGTAATCCAGTAATTTATTCTCAATAGTTTCAACATTTCCTAAATATCTAGTAGACATATTTTTTAGCATATTTCTACTGGCAACAATGTTTTGGTATGATTTTTTTGAATAGTGAAGCCAGTTAACTCCAAGCGTATAATTCCACTGGTCCTGAGTTGGTATATTCCCTAAAATAAAATCATTGAACTCACGCGTGGTAGAATCCGTCACCTTATCATTCGCATTGGTGTTTAAGGCAAAATCGTCCAACGCGCCAAGACCTATAATCGTTATTCTATTTTTTTGATTCGGTTTTAGATTTACCTTGAATTGAAAGTCGTTATATGTGGGTAAAAATGGCAGCTGAAGTGCCGAAAAAAGAAACTGTAAATAAGATCTTCTAGCTGAGAAAATAAAATCAGCTTTTTTACCCATAGGACCATCAAAAGTCAGTGCTGCATCACTTGAACCAATCGCAAAATTGGTAATTAAACCATCTGAGTTACCATCTTTTTGTTTAAATGATATTACTGAACTCAATCCATTTGCTCTATTCGAAGGAAATGCTCCGCTGTAAAAATCGACTTCTCGGATAAAATTTACATTTAGCAGCCCAACAGGGCCTCCGCTACTTCCTTGAGTTGCAAAATGGTTAATATTTGGAACTTCAATCCCATCTAGATAAAATTTATTCTCTCCAGGCGAACCTCCCCTAATGATAATATCATTTCTAAATGTAGCTCTTGAGGCAACACCTGGTAATGCTTGAAGTACTTTACTTACATCTCGACCGGCACCCGGCTGGCGCTCTATTTCAGTAGCATTTAGTGTTCTAAGGGAAACTGGGGATTCGCTTCTGGGTGTAAACGGTGATGCCTTAACAACGACCTCTTTCTGCTCCTTGGCAAATGGTTCCATTTCAAAATTTAAGTTCACTACACGTGAAATAGTGACTGTAATATCATCAATTATTAAATCCTGAAAACCTGAATTGCTCGATTTAAAAGAATAAACACCGGGTGTCAATCCCTCTATTGTGTAGGCACCTTCCGCATCGGACGTGGCCCCCATTTGCTGACCGACAACTATCACTTTGACAAATGGCAGCGGTTCATTATTTATGCTATTCAATACTTTTCCAGAAACCTTAGATAGCTGAGAAAAAAGTAGTGATGATGAGCCAAGAATAAAGCAAGCAATTAAAGTGATTTTCATAACACAAATTTACTTTTTTTAACAATTTAGAAACTAAAATGTTCATCTATTACATGAAAAAAAACGATTGATTACTGGACCTATTAATTAATTCTATTAACTACCCAATGACTTTTTAAAATTAAAAGACAAGGCAATAAACTATACATTAATAATTTTAAGCTACAATCTTCGATTTAACAAATCTATACAATTGATTTTTCCTTAATTTAGTCCTGATATTTTCGTTACCATTAGTCAAACAGTGTTTGTAATTAAAATTTAAAACTTATAACAAGTATGAAAAATTATTGTTTTTTGTTCGCCTTTTGTCTTTTAACAATAGCCCTTCCTTTAAAATTTTCTGCCCAAGTTACTGAGGAGGATGACTACAGTGAGTACGAACAATATACTACAGATGAGAAAGTAAAACGTTATTGTACACCTAAAATTATTGGTTTAACACCAGCAAAGCTAATTTCAATAGGATATGATTACGCGCTAGGACATAAAATCAACTCAACATTAGGAGATGAAGTAAACCCAATTCCGTATCCGGAATCAAATGTGACAAACTATAACGGATTGGCTTTAAGCGCAAATATTCCCGCCTTATCCAATAACAAAATTTTAATTAACGTCGGTGGTAATTATCTTGAATCCAACTATTCTTTTGAAAGTGATTCACTCTCAAATATCAACCCGTTATTGTCCGCAGCAAACAGTGGATTTAAAGCGTTGCAACTTAATACCACGATATTTAAGCCATTGAATGAAAAAAATTTCGTTTTGGGATTTGTTCAAGGAGATTACAGCGGAGATTACAACTTTAAAAACATGCAATCACTTTCGTTTACTAAGTTAACGTGGGTAGCCGTTTTTGGCTGGAAATTTCATGAACGCTATCAACTAGGATTCGGTGCTACTCAAACATATAGAGCCGGTGGAATGAGTTTCCTTCCTGTAGTGATGTATAACTTCACTTCAAAAAATGAAAAATGGGGGATAGAAACATTGTTACCGGCACGAGGACATTTTCGATATGGCTTCAGCAAACGCACCTTACTTTTAGCTGGATTTGAAATCGTTGGTTCAAGTTATCATTTATCAAATGAAAATGGACTTTTCCCAATTAGTATACCAAATACACCTGTAGACAATTACGATAATCAAAAAATTGAACTAAGACGATCAGAAATACGCCTAAGGCTCGATTTCCAGCAGGCAATTACAGATTTTATTTGGTTTGGTGTTCAAGCTGGTTACATTATCAATTACAGCTTCAATGTTGATAGTGGGAATTTCTATCGTGGGCCGGGAAGCACTAAACCATTTGTAATGGAGAATACCGTGAGCAGCGCCCCCTACTTTCAAATAAGTATTAATTTGGTTAGTCCTTGATGAAACTTCTTAAAAACAAATTAAACGAAAAAGGCTGCCAGTAGTTGGCAGCCTTTTTCATAATGAATAAAAGAATTACTATCATTTAGATAACCTTTTCCATGTATCAGTTCTTCCAATTGCTGAAACACCAATATACCCTCGAACCTCAATTGTATTATTATCTTTTAATTTAATAACACAATTATATGTACTCCCATTTTCAGGATCATAAATTGTTCCATTTTCCCATGCTTTT
>CAMATR010000089.1 GCA_945861175.1 Chitinophaga pinensis
CGTCATTTAAATTGGCAATAGATTCGTACTTGACATCTTTACCAACTGTCATATTTACGAGATCGTAATCTTGGGACAATTGCTGATTCAAAGCAGACTGAAATTCAATTATTTTATTCATTACAAGATTACTATCCTTGTAATTTTTCATAGATGAAGACCTATCAGTAAGGAATATGATTACTGGCTTTTCAACTCGATAATCATTTTTTTGAAGAATCAGACCGAAAAGTAACAAGCCGACAAAAAATAAAATTGCAGCACGTAATCCTTTTAATAGCCATTTTAAATTATTTTTTAGCCCATTAAACCACTCATTATTTCTGTAATAAAAGCGCACTATTAGGATGCAAATTACGAACCAAGGCAGCAACCAAATAAGAGATATGTCAGATGATATTTTCAAAACAGTTTGCCGAAATTAAGAAAGAATTGGTTATTGCTCACTATTCGATGTAAATCTTCAATTTACTTGAAACAAGAAGAATATTTTAAGACTTGAATTAGACAATAGAACTACATTTCCTTTTTTGTCTTTACACATCTTTAATCCTCTAAATAGAATTAAAATAATTCAAGCAAATTAGCCATTTTAAAATTAATAAACTGACAAATAAATAGTTACAATATAAGAAAGTGTAATTAGGTTTAATGAAACAAAATAAATCTTGATGTAATTAGGACAAAAATAATAAAGCATCCACAAAGACATGTCCGTTAGAATTCGATTTTTATTAATTTCACCTTCTAAAATTTTCGCAAAAATGTCAAAAGTAGTTTACATCGTTTCAGCAGTAAGAACTCCAATTGGAGCAATGATGGGAAGTTTATCATCTGTTTCTGCCACAGATCTAGGTGCCACTGCCATAAAAGGTGCTTTGGGCAAAGCAAATATCAATGCAGAGTGGATAGACGAAGTGTTTATGGGAAATGTCCTGCAAGCTGGCGTTGGTCAGGCACCGGCGAGACAAGCAGCAATAGCTGCAGGCTTGGGACAAAATGTACCTTGCACAACTATTAATAAGGTTTGTGCATCTGGTATGAAATCGATTATGCTTGGGGCTCAAACAATTATTGCAGGTGATAACCACGTTGTCGTTGTTGGTGGTATGGAAAACATGTCACAAGTGCCACATTATTTAGAAGGTAGAAACGGAACTAAGTTTGGGAACATCACTATGCTAGATGGAATAACCAAAGATGGTCTTCTGGATGTATACAGTAAAACTCCGATGGGAACATGTGCTGAGTTGTGTGCAAAAGAATACAACATAACACGTGAAGATCAAGATAATTTTGCCGTTGATTCATACAAGAAAGCAGCTGAGGCATGGAAATCAGGGAGATACAACAATGAAGTAGTTGCTGTTTCAGTCCCTCAGCGAAAAGGTGATCCAATTATTGTTACTGAAGATGAGGAATATAAGAATGTGCAACTAGATAAAATTCCTACCCTTCGTCCGGCTTTTGATAAAGAAGGAACAATAACTGCAGCCAACGCCTCCAAATTGAACGATGGCGCTTCAGCTTTGATTCTTGCCTCTGAAGAAGCAGTGAAAAAATATAACTTAAAACCTTTAGCTAAGATAGTGAGCTATGCTGACGCTGCTCATGCACCAGAATGGTTCACGACGGCTCCCTCTAAAGCAGTTCCAATTGCGCTAGATAAAGCTGGATTAAATGCTAATGATGTTGATTATTGGGAATTAAACGAGGCATTTTCGGTTGTAGGTATTGCCAATACGAAAATTTTAGGATTAGATCCGTCAAAAGTAGATGTCAATGGCGGTGCTGTTGCTCTTGGGCACCCTCTTGGTAATTCAGGCTCACGCATCATAGTTACCTTAATTAACGTACTAAAACAAAACAATGCTAAAATTGGTGGCGCTGGTATCTGTAACGGAGGAGGCGGTGCTTCAGCAATGATAATTGAGAATATTCAATAAAAAAGAGTCCTTCTGGACTCTTTTTTTTATTCAGATTTTCCAACTAATTCAAAATAAATCTTTTCATACATTGGTAGAATCTTTACCAAATCAAAATCATGTGCTCTAGCTAAAGCGTTATTTTTAAAAGTTGTAAGTTTTTCTTCATTGAAGAGTAAATTCAATGCGTTTGAAGCCATATCTTCAATATCTCCTACATTAGACAAAAACCCTGTCACACCATGGATATTTACTTCAGGAATACCTCCTGTATTCGATGAAATCACAGGGACACCAACTGCCATAGCTTCTAAAGCAGCTAAACCAAAGCTTTCTGTTTCAGATGGAAGAAGAAATAAATCAGAAATTTCTAATACATGCGCTGTATCTCGAATTTTTCCTAAAAAAATCACATTTGCGCCTAAGTCCAATTCGCGAACAAGCCTTTCTATAATATGCCTTTCAGGACCATCACCAGCAAGAATTAATTTTGATCGAACTTGTTTATTGACAATTGAAAAAATATGAAGGACATCCTCAACGCGCTTAACTTTTCTGAAATTTGAAACGTGGCAAAGAATCTTCTCTCCATCGCATGCATATTTTCTCCTAACCTCTCCTAACCCATTGCTTGGTTCAATATTGGGCGCTATAAAATTAGGAATTACATGAATTGGTCTTTTGGTCTGAAATAGCTTGTAAGTATCACTTTTTAAGCTCTCGGAAACAGCTGTAACCGCATCAGATTCATTAATGCAAAATGAAATTACAGGCTCAAATGATGGATCCTTACCTACTAGAGTAATGTCTGTTCCGTGTAAAGTTGTAATAAATGGAATGTGTATACCTTGAGACTTTAGAATCTGTTTAGCCATAAATGCCGCTGAGGCATGAGGAATAGCATAATGAACATGTAAAATATCGAGCCCTTCGTATTTCACAACATCAACCATCTTACTGGTCAATTCTGTCTCATAAGGTTGGTATTCGAAAAGAGGATAATCACTGATTGCAACTTCATGGTAAAAGATATTTTCCCTAAAACTTCCCAGTCGAACAGGTTGAGAATAAGTAATAAAATGAACTTGATGGCCTTTAGCAGCAAAAGCTTTACCCAATTCTGTTCCTACGACTCCACTACCACCAAATGTCGGGTATAGGACAATTCCTATTTTCATTTTTCAATTTTTCTAATGCTAAATTTAGTTATTTACTCGTGTTGAAAAACTTTACAATGATGCTTTGTGATAGACGGACCGATAACCAAGCGAATGGAACCGACGCGAGAACATCAATAGAATAATGTACACGCTGAATACAAAGACTTATCGCCAATATTAAGGCTATTGCAATAAATGGCCACTTTATCTTCGAAAGGAATATAAAAGCACTAGCTAATGCGACATGCCCACTAAAAAACAAATCATTGACAATTTTAGATGGATAAATCAAGTCATTCAAAAATGGATCTTGCAAGAAAATCAAGTCGGGATGCACCTTTAATGGAACAATGAGCATACATGGAATTCTGAAAAGTAAAATAAATGAATAACACATAACAGCTAATGGCACAAAATCTCGGTTTCGGTAGTTAAAAATCGCATATAAAACAACAGCTCCGTAAGTGAGACAAAAAATCAAGGTTGATAAGTCTAATAGCGGTAAAAAAAAGTAAGCAGGGTCGTTAAAAACAAAACCATGATTATTTGCATGTTCTTCATTCCAAACTAAGAATTGTGTAAAGATAAATGCACAAATAATTACTAAAATCAATGAGCTGAATATCGCCTTACCATTTATTTTGCTCATTTTGCTGACTTAACGGCCTCATATATTACACGCTGGATTTCAGTTCTAATGTTCATGTCTCGAATTTTCCA
This sequence comes from Chitinophaga pinensis, assembly GCA_945861175.1. Classification (GTDB taxonomy): domain Bacteria; phylum Bacteroidota; class Bacteroidia; order Flavobacteriales_D; family Crocinitomicaceae; genus M0103. The sequence goes on from CAMATR010000089.1 coordinate 3,806, forward strand.
ATTTCCCTGATCTGGATATACCCTATTGGACAAAAAGACATAATTGATGCCATACTGTGGATCAGCCCAAACCAACGTGCCGGTGAAACCACTGTGACCATAGCTTATTTGAGAAGCAGCAGCACAACATGGTCCACCACCACTAGCTGAAGGACGGTCAAAACCTGCTCCTCTCCGATTTCCAGGATATTGTGATTTTGTATATTCATCCACCACATTGGAAGCTATAAATTGCTGATTTCCGTAATTACCCTTATTCAAAAACAATTGCATTAAAGAAGCTAAATCAGTTGCATTTGAAAAGAGACCTGCATGGCCACCAACTCCACCAATCATGGCAGCACCAGGATCGTGCACATATCCTTTTATTAATTGTTTTCGAAAAACTTCATCATTTTCCGTAGGCACAATTTGTCCTATCGGAAAATATTTCAACGGTTGGTAGCGAATATAACGCAAACCCATTGGCACATATAATTCATTCGTTAAAAATTGCTGAAAATCAATTTTTGTTTCTTTTTCAATAATCTTTTTAATAAAATAATAACCCAAGTCTGAATACTCGTATTTCTTCTGACCCAATGGCGTAGAAAGAATTTGCTTATAAATGGTATCCGTATATGAATTTCTGATGAATAAATCTTTGGCTACTTGTTTTTCAAATCCTGATTTATTAGTTGTTGAATAAATTGCTGGATCCAATTCGCCATTTTTCAATGTTCGCTTGTAAAATGGAATCCAAGGAGTCAGTCCGGACTGATGAGCCATCATTTCACGAATTATAATGTTTCCATATTCTCCATTACCCGTAATTTCTGGAATATAATCCGACAACTTTCTATTTAGGCTAAATCTACCTTCTGATTGCAATTTCATAACGCCAGCAGTTGAACCGGCAATTTTAGAAACAGAAGCTATATCATACAAATGATCCATTCTCACGCTATCTACCCCATCATAGGTTTGCTTTCCGAAAGATTTGCGATATATAATTTTACCCTTTATAGCCACAACAATTTGACATCCTGGGAAAGCACCTTTGACTATGGCATTTTGTACTATTGCATCAATTTCCTCTAATTTCTCCTTTTTGATTCCGATTTCTTCAGGTTGTGAAAATTTCAAACGTCCGCCCCAAGCCACATTCAATCCAAAACCTCTCTTGAAGTTCGAACTAACAGTAATGGGAAGTTTACCATTTGCTTCCATCGCACCGAAAATAAATTGGGCAGCACTTTTCTGAGAAAACCGATTATTTTCATAGCCCACAACAACAGATTGGAATCCACTTAAATTAACCTGTTCATTCAAAAACAATGGATTTCCAAAGAGTACTAAAATATTTTGTTTTGCCTTCGGTAATTTGAACAACATTTCTTGGGACTCATTTCCAAAACCAAAGTTATTTTTAGGCCGAACCGAAGATGCATGCAATGAATAAATAATAATATCAGAGGATTTTATTTTCTCAGGCAAATCCTCTACTGCCTCTTTCATTGTGAAATAATGATAATACTCCACGTCTGAAAACAAATCTATTGCATCGCGAAAGAATGACGTATTCATTCCAATTGAAACGCGCACAATCTTTTTATCTAAACGGCCGATTGGGAGAACACTATCTTGATTTTTTAAAACGGTTATTGCCTTGTCAAATGTCCTTTGTTTGATAAACTCAATTTCATCTTTTGAATATTGCACTGCATTTAATTTCGGAGAAATAACATGAAGATATTTGTATTTTAAAATCTTTAAGCAACGCTCATCTATATCCAATTTTGAGATATCGCCTTGTTTCACCTTTTCGCTAATCGTCTTGATTGCTTCCTCCAAACTTTCTGGACAAAGCAATATATCACATCCTGCCTCGAAAGCTTTAACCACAACTTCAGTTTTCCCATATTTATCAGCTACAGCCTTCATGTTCAAGGCATCACTGATTACCAAGCCTTTGAATTGCAATTTTTTCTTCAGATTATCTTGAATTACATTTTTAGAGAGCGAAGTTGGTAAACCACTATTATCCAAAGCAGGAACATTCAAATGCGCTATCATAACTGACGATGCTCCAGCGGCTATGCCTTCTTTAAATGGCTTTAAATCAATATTTTCAAGTGAATTAATTGACTTACTTATTGTTGGTAATTCATAATGTGAATCCTTATCAGTATTTCCATGACCAGGAAAATGCTTCAAACAGGACATTATACCATTTTCTTCAAATCCTTGCACAAACGATTTAACATGCATTGATACCTTATCAGGATCTTCTCCAAAAGAACGAAAACCAATTACAGGATTATTGGGATCACTATTGACATCAGCCACAGGAGAGAAATTGATGTGAATTCCTAGTTCTCTGCATTCTTGTGCCATTACTGAGGCCAGATTTCTTGAGCATTCCAAATCGTCTGCAGCTCCTATCGTATAAGCATATGGAAATTTTTCTCCGTCAAAAAGTCGCATATGAGTCCCCCATTCTGCATCCATTGCTATGAACAAGGGCACAGCTGAAGCTTTTTGAAAACGCTCAACAGATGATAAGAAATTTGCTTTCTCTCCTTGAAAAAAGATAACACCACCAACTTTTGTATCTACAATTATTGATTCAATCTCTTTTAAATGCTTTTCACCTTGATTTGAGTATGCCGAAACCATAAAAAATTGTGCAATCTTCTCATCTATATTAAGTTGAGACATTTTTTCTTTTGCCCAAATATCCGCCTCTAAATCTCTATTTGTTAATTTATTATTCGTTTTTTTTGAAATTGGAGCTAAACCAACAATAAAAATTGTAATGAAAATAAGGGGGATAAACAATGCGAAAAACTTGATGGGGAACAATCTCATAATACGAATTTACGAAACGAGATGCCTAAACTTTCATGTATAGTATTAATTATTTTAAATAGTCTTTTGTTAAAATGACCTTTTGTCAGTATTTAAGATGTGGAATAATTATTGAATACTCTCCAAGTAGACCGCATGAATTATCTTATTTTTGTTGCGCTAAATTGAACTTAGAAACATGAACGGCATAATCAAACTTCTTCCTGATCACATTGCAAATCAAATTGCAGCTGGTGAAGTTATTCAGCGTCCGGCTTCGGTAGTGAAGGAGATGATGGAGAATGCTATTGATGCAGGTGCCAGCAAAATTCATGTCAATATAAAAGATGCTGGCAAAACTCTTATACAAATTATCGATAATGGATTTGGAATGACTCCAAATGATGCTGCTTTTTGTTT
>CAMATR010000090.1 GCA_945861175.1 Chitinophaga pinensis
CTGCAGATAATTAATAGTGACGGTATCCCTTACAGTCCCACAACTATTGGTTGCAACAATAACAAAGATATTACTTCCGGGAGTCAAAACGACAGTTCCACTTAAATTGCCATTCGTTGAGTTAAACCCAAAGGTTGTAAAGCTCCTATTATTGATTGTTACTGTGACATCTTGTTGAGTGGAAACCTGTTGAATATTCGCACTAAAAGAAAAACTAGGATTGCTCACCGTCGCTGTTTCAAAAGAGGGCGTGACCATCTGAATAACCGGAAGGGTACATTTTTGATAAATTAAATCCATCACTTTTGTGACAGAACCGCATGCGCTGGAAGAAGTTATTTCAAAAGTGTTATTTCCTTCGTTTAAAATGACATTGCTCTCAAATCTATCATTTTGGGGGTTATAAGTATAATTTAAATTACTGACTCCGTTTACCTTATATTCGATATTTTGCCTTCCTCCAGTATTTGAAATAGAGGCAATAACTGTATAATTGACTGCATTAACGATTTGACCCGGTGTACTTGGCTGAATAAAATTAATCGTTGGGGGAATGCATGGTGGTATTGGATTTATTTCATTTGAAGAAGTATTCGGTTTTGGGTTGTCTTCGCGATGATGGGCTTTCAATCTAAAATTGATAAATCCAGATGTGTAATGATAAATATCCTGATCGTATTTACTTGCTTTAACAAAGCCATCAAAATCATCCAGCCCAGTAAAAGTGCTTTTGTGTTCAAGCCCTATGGTTACGTTCGGTGCAATTTGATACCCAATTCCAACACCTAAACTTGGCATAACGTTTACACGAAATGTGTTTTTGCTACTCCCGTCCAAAGCGCTTTCATAGACTTGGTCCATCAGCGAACTAAGTGCTGGTTTACTGATATCCGTTGGGTCGTAATTATATATACCTCCTCCTAACGAATCGTTGTCAGATAAATCTCCAGAAGTTTGGTGCCACGTCCAGCCTATTCCTCCAAAAATATATGGATCCCAACGTGTGCGTTCTCTCAGGCTATTAGCATGTAATACCAGCTCCAAAGACAGACGGTGAACTTGAGTTTCGAAATTATTTACAGCAAACCCTAATGAATCCATATAGGGCTTTAACGCCACGCCAGAAAAACCATTAGCATCAGTTGTGTCATAATCTTGTCCGTACCAATTCCCACGAAGGTAGCGGCCTCTTATATCAAAAGAGAATCTTCGTCCATAATCATAATTAAATGAACGCCCGAGAGTTAGTCCCCAGCCCCCATATGTTTTATACTTCACATCCGCAGTGCTCCAGGTTCCCCCAACATTAAAACCAAGTTGCCATTTAGACTGTGTCTCATAACTAACGTATTGAGCCCTTAGCATAGTTGACAAAGTGAGAATGAAAATAGACAGAGTAATAATTTGTTTCATGATGCAGTCTTTTAGTTGTTTCCATAGCGATTTCTGTGCCAAAGTGTTAACTAACATTATTTAATAACCTAATAAAGCTATACATTTTATGCTTAAAGTTGGCTAGATTGAATTAATTTTATCCAACTTTCAGCCATTTGACAAATGAGATTTAGTGTTGTTATTTATTTCTTGCTTCCATTTTTTGCTTGGTTTACATATGGGCAAGAAGCCTATAACACCTGCAATAATGCTTTAGAATTGTGTCCTTTGCAAGTTTACACCGTAAATAACATTAACGCCAATAAAACTTTATGCACGAATTGCGAAGATGATTTTAATTTTTGTTTTACCGCTAATAATACCGTTTGGTTCAAATTCACCACCAACACTGCTGGGGGAGAAGTATCTGTTTCTTTCAACAATCTTATTTTCCAAAACAACCCAGGACAAGGGTTGGCATTGCAGGCAACACTGCTTGAGGTCACCGTTCCCTGTCAATCTGATTCATATACAGCCTTGGGAAATTGTGAGTCAGATGGACAGGGAAGCTTCACACTAAATGCATCTAATTTATTACCAAATACCACTTATTACATTGTTGTAACAGGAAGCTTAGGTGGCAACGGAGTGACTACTGCTGCAGAATGTACGTTTGATATATCAGCAACTGGAGTCGCGGTCGACCGCTCGTCGGCTGGAGTGGTTATTGATGGCTCTGTTACAAGTGTCTGTATCAATCAATCTTTTACTGCGAATGCTATCATTTATGAATGTCCCGATAATAGCCCATTCCGTTGGTTTATAAATGGTGTTTTGATTGCCATAACTAGTGATCATTTTTATTCATCTAGCGATATTCAGGATGGGGACATTATTTCCGTTGAAACCAATTGTTATGCTCAATGTTCACAATTTGTTACTGCAGCATCAATTCCTATTACAGTCTATTCCTTTCCACTAAGTGCCGGCGTTGACCAAGTTATTGGACAAGGTTCAACTACACAATTGCTTGGAAGCACATCGGCCACATCTTATCAATGGACGCCGAGCTACAACATCAGTGATACGCTCAGCTTGTCGCCATTCGTTAATCCAGAGGAAACAACCACTTACACAATCTCAGCAACACAAAACGGTTGCACCCAATACGATTACATAACTATTTCTATCGAAGACCCCCTCGTTATTCCCACGACTTTTTCTCCAAATGAAGATGGCGTTAACGATACCTGGGAGATTGGGGGGGTAGAGGAATATCCAAATTGTTTTGTGCAAATTTTTAACCGTTGGGGACAAGAAATTTTTCAATCCACGGGTTACACAGATAAAAAGGCTTGGGACGGAACAATAAACGAAAAGGACGCCGCTGAGGGTGTTTATTTCTACATTGTTAAATTACGGGACAATGAGAAAAAGGAGTTTAAAGGGAGTATTACACTGATTCGATGAAAACCCTTACATACATAGCGTTGATCCTGTTTTTTATGGAAAATTTGTTCTCCCAACAATTGCCACAATATTCTCAATGGTCCTTCCATCAGTTTACAATTAATCCGGCGCACGCGGGCATCAAGTCTTGTATTGATATTCATACACTTTATCGAGCTCAATGGCTTGGTTTCGAGGGTGCGCCGAAAAGCGGCTTTCTTTCTCTAAGCGCACCACTTAGGTCGAAAAGAAAAGAGTTTTTGAGCGCTCGACATGGCATGGGTATGCGTGTAGAAAACGATCAAATTGGCCATTTTCAAACAAATCGTTTCAATATAGCATATGCCGGACATTTCAATTTCACCCGCGACAATCGTCTTTCATTAGGCCTTTATGGTGGAATCATTCAAACAGGTTACAATCCAAGTGGCAGCATTACTCTCAAGCCGGATCCTCAAATTAGCAAAGAAGCAAACTTTGTTTCTCCCGATGCATCATTTGGAGCCTGGTGGAATGGGAAAAATTATTATTTCGGATTCGTTTTACAAAACCTATTGAATTATAAATGGTCACAGTTTGGTTATGATTCCTATTACAGAAGGCACGCTCTTCTAAATGCAAGCTATCGCATGCAAATCAATGACCAAATTTCCTTGTTTCCATCGGCTCTCCTGAAAATCCCTCCGAGAGGACCATTAGTAATTGATTTACAAGCCACTGTAGACATTCGAAACATGTTTGATTTTGGCTTTGGCTATCGGAATTCAGATGCTATTATCTTCTTTGCGGGTTATAAATTCAATCATAAATTTTCAGTAATGTATTCATTTGATTTTACAACATCTCCTCTCAAAAACTACAGCAGCAACACACATGAAATCTCAATCAGTTTCAATACGTGTCGCGCAGAAAAAACAGCTTCCGTAAGCAGTCCTTTGTTTGAATAAATTTTGTTATTCAAAAACACTTGTTTATAATTCCTTGGCGCGCGCTCATTGTGTGTTCTTATCTTCAAGATATTTGTTAAAAGAGATTGTTATGCGTAAGACACTTCTATTCACCACGCTTCTTGCACTTAGTGCATGTGTGCCAGCAAAAAAATACAACGACCTGTTGGAGAGAGAAAAAAAATGCAGTGAAGAACTAGAGGCATTTAAAAGAAGCTCTTTAGACTTCGAGGGAAAGGCAAAAGATTTTGAAGCACGCTACTCTGTTTTGACTAAAGAAGTCCGCGGACTAAAAAGTGATACCAGTAAATTAGGAACACAATTCCGCATTCTCCAAATACAATACGATAAAATGACTCAGCAAAACGAATCATTGGAACAATCGTTTGATCGCTTGAAGACCTCTGGAGCAAAAGAAACGGCCACTTTACAATCTGAGCTAGAAGCAAAAAACATTGAGCTGCAGCGAAAAGAAGACGCATTAATCACACTTGAGGCAGAATTAAAAACCAAACAACAACTGCTTGCTGAACGCGAACAGCGTGTTAATGAGCTTGAAGAAGCTATTCAACGCAAAGATGAAGCAACACAGCAACTCAAAGCTAAGGTGGCTACGGCACTGCGCGGATTTGAAAATCAAGGTTTATCCGTTGTACAAAAAAATGGTAAAATATATGTCAGCGTGGAGGCGAAACTTTTGTTTGCCTCAGGTAGCACAGCTGTTGAACCAAATGGAAAGAAGGCGCTTATTGAATTAGCAAAAGTACTGGAAAACGAAAATGACTTGGAGATTATTGTGGAAGGACATACTGATACTGATAAATTAACAAGCGCAACTCATCCAACCTCAAATTGGGAATTATCCGTTTTAAGAGCTACCTCTGTCGTCGATATTTTCCTGTCCAATTCGAAAATGAATCCTTCTCATTTAATGGCTGGAGGTCGTTCGGAATTTCACCCTGTTGATCCTAAAGACAAATCGAAAAATAGGAGGATTGAGATTATTATTTCTCCGGACTTAAATGAGTTATTTGAGATTATTTCAAACTAGAGTTGAAATATTTCATCAGTTTATGATTTGAACTTTTGGACTTCTTAATCTTTCTTCTTCTTATCTTTAAGGCATGAGTCTCTTTCCGGCTGAATTGCAATTAAAGATTAAAACAATGCCTGAAAAGCCTGGTGTTTATCAATATTTTGATGCCGAAGGTAAAATCATCTATGTTGGTAAAGCAAAGAATTTAAAGAAACGAGTGTCGTCTTATTTCAATAAAACACAGGATAATTATAAAACGTCGGTGCTTGTCCGTAAAATTGCAAACATTGAATACATCGTTGTCAACACCGAATTGGATGCCCTCTTGCTAGAAAACAACCTCATCAAATCATACCAACCGCGTTATAATATTCAACTTAAAGACGATAAAACATATCCTTGGATTTGTATTAAAAAGGAAGCTTTTCCCAGGGTTTTTTCTACTCGAAAACTTATCAAAGACGGATCGAAATATTTTGGCCCCTATCCAAGTGGTAAAGTAATGCAAACATTGCTATCACTTATCAAAGAACTCTATCTTTTGCGTACTTGTCACTTGGATCTTTCGACGCAAAAAATAGAGGAAAAGAAATACAAAGTCTGCCTTGAATTTCACATTGGAAACTGCAAGGGTGGCTGCGTTGGAAATGAAAAACAACAAGACTATGAAGAGCAGATTTTCCAAATAGAGCAACTTTTGAAGGGAAACATTGGTTCGGTGATTGGTTTTCTAAAACAACGGATGCAGCAATACGCTGAAAAACTAGAATACGAGCAAGCACAGAAACTAAAGACAAAAATAGACACGCTAGAAAACTATCGGGCAAAGTCGACAATTGTGTCGCCATCAATTCATGAAGTTGATGTTTGCACGTTAATAAATGAGCCCGAAAGTGCTTTTGTAAATTATCTCAGCATACACAATGGTGCTATTATTCATGCCTATACTACTGAAGTGAAAAAGAAGCTCAACGAATCAAGCGATGAAGTGCTCAGTTATGTGATTCCTGAATTGCGCGAACGATTTGAAAGTCAGTCTAAAGAAATTTTGCTTGTTGAACCTGTTGGGTTTGATTTAGAAGGCATCAAGTTTTCTGTGCCACAGCGCGGTGACAAAAAGGAATTAATTGATTTATCATTGAGAAACGCCAAGTTTTACAAACTTGAAAAACAAAAGCAAGAAAAAATAATTGATCCCGAAAAGCACACGATCCGCATTCTGGGACAAATTAAAACAGATTTTCGACTGAAAGAAATCCCACTGCATATTGAATGTTTTGACAACTCCAATATACAGGGCACCAATGCTGTTTCAGCGTGTGTTGTATTCAGAAATGGGAAACCAAGTAAAAAAGATTACAGGCATTTCAATGTAAAAACCGTTGAAGGACCGGATGATTTTGCCACCATGGAAGAAGTTGTGTATCGCCGATACAAACGACTACTTGATGAACAACAAAGTCTGCCACAACTCATTGTGATTGATGGTGGAAAAGGCCAATTGAGCGCCGCATTGAAAGCGCTCGAAAAATTAGACTTGCGCGGAAAAGTAGCCATTTGCGGGATTGCCAAACGATTGGAGGAGATTTTTTTTCCAGGCGACAACTTACCGATATACATAGACAAGCGATCTGAAAGTTTGAAAGTAATCCAGTTTATGCGCAACGAGGCACACCGTTTCGGAATTACGCATCACCGCAACAAACGCAGCAAAGCGAGTCTTACTTCTGCATTGTTGGATATTCCGGGCATTGGTCCGAAGACACAGCAGGAGTTGATGAAAGCATTTAAAACCGTCTCGGCAATCCAGCATGCAACATTGGAAGAATTGACCGCTATAATTGGACTGGCGAAAGCGAGGTTGGTGAAAGGAATGGGCGATTGACAAGCAGGCCAATGAGCAAGACATAAGAATGCATTAAACTGCAAAATGGACACATTACAAGTATATGTCCAGAAAAACGGACATAATTTCATTCGATTGTACTATATTTGAATGATTTTTCATTCGTTATAAACATTAAAAATACATTATGACTGATATTTCATTCATAGAATGGGCATCCATGAGCGACAAAGCACTGGCTGAGTACATCGGGACATTTGTCAGGCACCACCGAATGGAGCAGAACAAAACGCAGAGTGAACTATCAACGGCAGCGGGAATAAGTCGT
>CAMATR010000091.1 GCA_945861175.1 Chitinophaga pinensis
CGCAGGATTGGTCGGAACGTCAAAAAGAAAAAGCTGAAAAACGCGAAGCAAAAGGTAAAGGTGAGCCAAAATTGTATAACTATGTAATGCGACAAACAGAAGTGCTGAAAGATGGAAGTATTGTTGGTTCATTGGAGCAATATTATGTAGTTGTTACAACTTTTACGGATCCAAAAACTGGCGCCACACGGACAACATATACCTATTATTACAACGATGTGATTGCGTTTAAAGTTGGTCAAGATGGAGGTTTTGATTGGTTAACAAAAATCGATAAGTCTCAAGTTTCAACAAATGATAATGGCTATTTGAGTTCGTATGCTCGTTTCGTGGACAATGGAAATCTTTGTTTTATTTTCAATGATAATGTCAACAACTACGATGAAAGCGGAAAGTTTGTTAAAGGTGATCGATTATATTCCGCAAGCTTTTCAAAGAAGAAAAATGTTGTGGCAATTGTAGAAATGGATTTGGAGTCAGGCGAGTACGAAAGAAAAACATTTTTTGACAGAAAGGAAATTTCTGCTGTAGCTGTTCCAAAACTTTTCAATATTGATTACAATTCAAAAGAAATGCTTTTATATGCTGTTTATGGTAAAAAAGAGCGTTTTGGATTGTTGACGTTCAATAACTAAGAATTCTTAGAGAAATAAGGCTTGCTCCATTGGTAAAGTGAAAAACAAATTAGAGTAAGAGCCACATAAAGGGCCAGTTTACCCAAGATATCGCCTCTGCGAGAATAAAAAGTCGTTTCTTTGTTAAGGTTTACTTTTCCTAAAAGAGCCGTTTCTTGCCACCATGAGGTTTGTTGAACTACATCTCCACGTTGATTAATAATACAGCTTATTCCCGTATTTGCTGAACGAGCAAGAGCTCGTCGGTTTTCAATGGCTCGAAGCCGGGAAAAGCTCATGTGCTGCTTGTATCCTGGTGTATCGCCCCACCAACCGTCATTTGTTATAACAAAAATAGCTTCAGCACCTTTTCTGCATTGATCTGCACAGAAATCACCATAAATTGATTCGTAACAGATAAGTGGGGCAAAAGTGAGTTCTTCATTTTGAAGAACTTTGGCTTCTTTTTCAACTCCAAGTGTGCCAGAGGTTCCCCCATTTTGAATGGATAGTTCCTCCAAGAATGGAAACCAGTTGGAAAAAGGCATTTTCTCTACACCCAGAACGAGTTTTGATTTATGCAAAAACTCATGTGTCCCGTCTGATTTCATTAAAAGAGAGCTGTTATAGCTTTCAATGAACCCAGGTCCTCCTTCAAGTTTTATAGATGCACGGGAATGTCTTTTTTCAAAAAAACGCGCGGTAGATGCGCCTGTAAAAAAACTGGCTTTTTCCCAATTTTCTTTTCTTTTCTTCAGGTATTTATAAAATGGATAGAGGGCCATGTCTTCTTCATAAAAACCCTGACTAATAGCGGTTTCAGGAGCAATAATAATCGCAGTATTCTTCGTTATTGTTTTGTCAGCAAGGTTGCAGAGTCTTTTGATTTGAATGTCGAGTGGTTGTGCGAATTTATCGTGAATTGGATCTATGTTGGGTTGTAAAACTGCAACTTCGATTGGTTTTTTTGCTTCTTCATAGGTGTCATACTGTATCAACGAAATAATGATCGGCGTAAAAAGGATCATAGCGAATCCACTTAGTTTCTTCCATTCAATTTTCCAGCTTGTTTTTTTTATGAAAATGGATTTGAATAATTGAAATCCTAAAAAGTTTATTGCCAATACCCATATGGTTCCTCCTAATACTCCAGTTAATGAATACCATTGAACAACGGAAGGGATAATTGAGAAATGATTGCCAAATGAAAGCCAAGGCCACGAAAGTTCCCATCGAAAATGAAGGTATTCAAATGCTGTCCAAATAGTTATGAAACATAAAATCGAATAGTTCGAACCAATTTTCTTTTTGGTAAAATGGAAAAATTGGAACGCGAGAGCCATAAGAAGTGAATTCAACACAAAAGCCATGATGGCACCGCCTTCGCTGGCATTCCAAATCCACCAAGTTGTGCCAATATTGTAAATAAAAAAGGTAATGTAGCCATGAATGAATACTTTCCCAGAGCGGTATCTAGAAATAGTAATACTGTCTTCTAGTATCAAAAGGGGTATCCAGGAAAAAAAAATAAGAAATGTAAGGCTACCTGTAAAAGGAAATGAAATTGTCATCAAGAGGCCTGAAAGAATGCTGAGCAGATACCTGTTTCGTTTATTGATGATCATGTGACAAAAATAAAAAAATAAAGGGCCAATCTTTCGATTAGCCCTTTTATACTTGAGTTGATAAAGTTATTTAAAAATAATCTTCATTTCAACTCGTCTGTTTTTTTGACGACCTTCCGATGTATCGTTCGTTGCAATTGGCATGGTTTCACCGAAATACAATGCGTACAATCTTGTCGCATCAATTCCTTGAGTAATCATATAATTTTTAACTGCCTCAGCACGCTTTTTCGAAAGGATGAGGTTTTTCTGATCATCACCTACATTATCAGTGTGACCTGATATCTGGAGGTCCCAATTTGCCTTTTTTCTCAATACTACGGCTAATTCGGAAAGTGATGGCAATGAAGACTCTTTAATGATGTCTTTGCCTGTTTCAAATTCCAAGTTGTCGAAGGCAGTTTTCAAAATTTCTTCAATCTCTTTTTCGATTATAGGACAACCCTTATTTGAGGATGGGCCAGCGGTAGCTGGACAGTCATCATCTTTATCCAATACTCCATCTTTATCTGTATCTTGATATGGACATCCTTTGTTTTTTATTGGTCCAGCTAAGTTTGGACAGTCATCATCTTTGTCTAACAATCCATCATTGTCGGTATCAGGCCATGGACATCCTTTGTTTTCTTTCGGACCATATTGTTCTGGACAATTATCTAAGAAGTCAAAAAGCCCATCTTTGTCAGTATCTGGACATCCTTGATTCACAAGTGGTCCCGGTACCTCAGGACATGCATCTTCCTCGTCTTTTATTCCATCACCATCTGTGTCAGGACATCCTTTGAATGAAAGTAAGCCAGCCACCTTCGGACAATCATCGTCTCCATCAATAATTCCATCACCATCAGTGTCTGGGCAACCTTGGTATTTAACAAGTCCAATGGTATCAGGACAATTATCATCTTTGTCTGGAACTTTGTCTCCATCTCGATCAGGACATCCCTGGAATTCTGCTAGTCCGGCTTCTTGTGGACAGTTGTCATTCATATCTTGAATTCCATCGGAATCGGAATCTGGACATCCTTTGAATGCCCAAACACCCGGAACTGTTTCACATGCGTCTTTGCCATCAGAAACTTTATCGTTATCTTGATCTGAAGGGTGACCATAAAGAACAGGAACTCTCAGTCCTAAGAAAAATTCAGCGCCACGCACTTTACCAGTAGCTAAAAGCGTTTTAAAGTCGGTCATGCCCAAGGTTAGAGGGCCTAAGCGTGTTGCTATTCCAGCTTTGAATCCAGAGTATGCATTCACAGAAACTGGTACATGTAAACCAAACCATGCGTAATCAAAGCTAGGTGTTATTGAGAATTGGTTTGCGATGCGAACATTGTTTCCATTTTTACGTGAATTCAAGTTGATTATTCCTGTTGCATTTATATAGAAGTATTTCCAGAGGTGATAATCTACTTGTAGGCTAAATGCAGCCGGTGTCTTCATGAAAAAAGTGGATGAGTTACTTTCACCAGAGTTCCAGTCTGTTGTTGCATTTACCAGACTATCTAAGGTGCCATCAACATCAGCTAAGGAAGTGTCTTGGTCAAAAACGTGAAGATTGAATTGAGAATTTGAATAGATTGAGAAGTTTTTACTCAAACCGCCTTTTTGAAATTTCATTCCACCAAGATCAATTACTGAAGCACCCACTCTCAATTTGTATTTTTCTTTATCTTTTCTCCATAAATTGGTTTCACCATCCATGTCATACTTATAGCTTTTCCATTCTGGGCGCCATTCATAGACAAATCCAAGATCTAGTCCTAAACCAAATTTTGAAGTAGCGGGAAATCCTTTTTGAGTTCCGTTTGCATAACCATCAATGTTTCCGGAATAACCGTAATCAAAATTTCCCTGAAGTGCAAGTGATGTGTCTTTGTCTTGTAATTTGTATTGAAAATCATTAGAATAGAAATAAGCTGCGGCTAGTCCTGATAAATATTTAGCGCGTCCACCAACTTTCATGAAATGTTCTCCTTCACCTTTTACAACTTGGGCATAATTAATTCCATATTCAGCCCAATTCAATGAGCTTATTGCAATTCTATCTTCTTTCAGCTCTGTACCCCAAAATGCTTCATAATCGAGGCCATTTTCTGCCAATACAGCAAGTTGCGCGTCTACGTCGTCAACATTTGTAATTGATCTTAATTTGGCCGAGAATCCAATAGCAATTGTCGGTTTGATATGGAACATGAAATTGAATACATCCAATTGCATGTTGTTGTAAATACCTAATTTCTTGCTTGAGTTCTGATCGTACGTTTTAATTAAATACCGATCCATGAAAGTTGAATCTGGTTTTGCCCATGAATTAAAAATAGCCGTATCTGTAAAAGACTTTGCCCACCATTTAGGCATGTCTTTCGTGTCAAAAGCCATTGCGTTTTGGTACAAATTAAAATTGCCGCTTGCTAAATTCAAATCGAAAACAAAACGGCCGTCAACAAAACTTGCTGGTTGTAAATCTGTGCCCATTACCCCGCTGTAATTGCTTGACGCTACCCCCAAGTAATTTTGGCCACTAGCAAAGAAAGTTAATGAAATTGAAAAGAAAAGTAAAATCTTTTTCATGAAGTTAGTTTATAGATTTGTATTATTTTTTGAGACGATATTGAATAATATAGCGATCGACAATTGTAGTTAAAATAAGTTCATCTTGAGATTTGCTTAGCATACATTTTTTGCCACCTTCGAAAGATCTATCAACAACTTTTCCACCATCGAGTTCATACAAATATACGTTGTTCTCGATGCCATCCACAATGCTGACATACGATTTTCCATCGATCGTTTGAATGGCCCAATATTCGGCATCATTTACATCTGTATTCACTTTGCCAATCAATGTGCCTTCTGTCCCATAAAAGAACACTTGTCCTCTGTTGAAATTTGACAAGTAGGATTCTTTTCTTCCTTTGTCGGAAGATAGCATTTTACCTTTCGATGAATTTCGAATATCGATCTTAATGCCTTTCTGATTCACACAAGATAATTTCCCGCCCTCACTCGTAAGCAAAAAGAGCTCATTGTCAGAAATTGTTGAGATGCTTTCTCCTGGTAATGCGAATGAACGGTATTCTTTTTTCTTCTCTGCTTCCAGCATCACGAATGCTGATTTATTCAGAATACCAAAGAAAAGTTTTTCTTGACTTACCCAAATTTCAACAGGTACTGTGACTTGCGAAAGCCCGTGCGGGAATGATGATATTTTTTTTCGTCTAGAGTCATAAACGACCACATTTCCATTTATATCTGGATAAGCCAAATACATACGACCCTTGTAGTTAAATTCGGTCGCTGGCTGCTGAGGTGTCCTGCCACCGATTGAAACTGGTCCGCCTGTTACATATTTCCCGTTTTTATCGAGAAGATGTAATGCATTTTTTGCTGATACAAGAATCATTTGATATTCTTCTATATAAGTAATTCCTCCTATGGTTTTATTGTTTAGGTTTTTCACCCAGTTCATTTTACCGCCGGAATAGGACATTAGTTCACCTGTTTCAGTTAAAACGACACAGTTACCTTTACCATTAAACACGATGAAGTCTTTGATATTTGCATCAATATTCATTGTAATTGTTTCATCATCCTGCTCAGTTTGCTCCTGAGGCTCTGATATTGCGCGATGAATGACATTTCCCAAATGTGTTTCTAGCAATTTGTTTTTATAGACTGTTTTTGAAAATCGGATATCTTCTTCTGATACGCGTTCTGATACTCTTGATGGCAAGTCGGAATAGATTTTACTCAGAGCATATTTATCTGATGATAGCGTATTCCCTAATTTGTGTTGTGCCACGATCTCAGAACATACGGATTCGTTTTCAGCTATAACAGCAAAATCATCCATCAAGTAAATATGGAAACCCTCTTTAAGTGAAGCAGGGAAGCCGGTAAGTAATTCAACACCTTTAAATTGCCCATGCTCTTCTTCTTCCGAATTCGTTTTTAATTTTTCATTCAATACTGCAATTGGTGATTGACCGTTAATGTAGTCCGTAACTATAACCTTTTCGTCTTTGTATTCAAATTGAATATAACCAGATTCAGCCCACTCATACATTGGCCCATTTGCAAATGTCGGATCGTTATAGGCAGCAAATTCTTTTTCCAAGAAATGATATTTTCGAAGATTTTTTGGAAGACCTGCCGCAAAAATTTCTTTGTCATTTTTATGTTTTCCTTTTAATCCTTCGAGGTTTTTAGTAATGAATTCTACTCTTCCTTTTTGTCTGAAGTAGACTTCTAACACTGATGTCGTCTCAGTGGAGAAGTCGACTAATGCTGCGCTAGATTTTCGATCAAAATTGGACCATGTATCATTCGTTGTGGATTCCAAGTCAGGTGCATGGAGATAAAGTGTATTTTTATGATACTCTATTTGATAACCGCTTATTTCAAAGGTGTTTGTACCTATAGATTTAAATTTCAACCCGCTTTCCTTAAGAAGGATATTGACGTTGTTTTTATTCCATAAAAATTTAGTTTCAATCATTAAGTGCCGTCGTGAAGCACTTATAAAAATGGCTTTGATTTCTTTAATATGCGGTTTAAGGGCATTTAGTACTTCATAATTTTTGGGAATTGTTTTGAAAGGCATTAGCTCTTCGTTCGTTTCATTTACTCTATTAATGATTAGAACCTTACCATCTTCTTTTCCAAAAAGTGATGTGGGAGCAAATGTATTTCTTTTATCTATTAAGTCGGCGGCGATGTAC
>CAMATR010000092.1 GCA_945861175.1 Chitinophaga pinensis
ATTCAGTTATCCAAGAAGTAGCTGTTTATTTCGAATACTCCCTATACAGAGGTAATCGAAGCTCTAAAGTTTCAGCGAACCAATTTGAGGCATTTTCTTCCCCTAATTATGCTGAACTTGCAAAAGCAGGGGTGAGTATTGAATACAATCATGATAAATTGTTTCGGACTTCTTTGACAGATTTGGTATATAATCCAAATATGAGTTCTCGAGTTGCTTTGTTAAAGATTCATCCTGGCTTTCTTGCCAAAGCGTATGCGAGTTTATTTGACCGAAATGAAACCGATGCAATTGTTTTGGAGACTTTTGGATCCGGAAATGCACCTAGTGATGAAATTTTCAAAGAATTCATTGAAAAATATATTAAACAGGAGGGAATTGTATTAAATGTTACTCAGTGTAGCTCCGGTGCAGTTCAGCAAGGGAAGTATCAAACCAGCTCCTTTTTTAGCAGTGTGGGAGTCATTAGCGGGAATGATATGACTACAGAAGCTGCGCTCACTAAAATGATGCATTTGCTTACTAGTTCAGATAAGAAAATTAAAATAGTGCAATTAATAAAAGAGAATATTTGTGGAGAAATGACACTTTCTTGAAAATATAAGTCGACGATTTCCGGCTCTTTTAATCAAATTTCGCACACTAATTCAGCATATTTCCTGTGAATAAAAAATCCCAAGCTAAAAAGCTTGGGATGTATTTTGCAGAGAGGAAGAGATTCGAACTCTCGATACAGTTACCCGTATACTACCTTTCCAGGGTAGCTCCTTCAACCACTCGGACACCTCTCTAAACTTATGGGAGACGAAATTAATAAAAATATTTGACATTGAATTTAGGTCTTTACGACTATTGTTTTGGGTAATTTTGTAGTATGTTAAACTTCGAAATTGTTAATCCTACGCGGATTATTTTTGGAAAAGATCAATTGGATCGATTGCCAGTTTTAATTAAAGAACTTTCCCCATCAAAGCGTATTTTATTCGCTTATGGGGGAGGCAGTATAAAGAAAAATGGACTGCATACCAAGATTTTAGAAAAACTGAACGAATTCAAAATTATAGAATTTGGCGGCATTGAGGCAAACCCACAATTCAACACATTGATGAAAGGAGTGCGACTAGCCCAAGCAGAAAAGGTAGATTTTATCCTCGCAGTGGGTGGCGGTTCTGTTATCGATGGGGTTAAATTTATGACTGGAGCTTATTTTTACAAGGGTGATCCATGGGATGTATTGTTGAGAAAAGATGGTTGCACTTTTGACGATTCGCTCTCTTTCGGAACGATACTTACTCTTCCTGCAACTGGCTCAGAGGCAAATTCTGGTGCAGTCATTAGTAGGAAAGAATTGAACGAAAAGAGAACGATGGGTGGTCCATTGTTCTTCCCTAAATTTTCCTTCTTGGATCCAACAGTGGTTTCTACTTTACCAAAAAGGCAATTGGCTAATGGAATTGTTGATGCATTTATGCATACTTTGGAGCAATATCTTACTTATCCCTCTGGAAATCATCTACAAGAACGTCAAGCAGAAGCTATTCTTTCTACATTGATTGAAATAGGTCCGAGTCTTACAGATCAACCGGGTAATTATGAATTGGCGGCCAATCTTATGTGGTGCGCAACACATGCTTTGAATGGTAATCTTCGTTGTGGTGTTCCGACAGATTGGACAACCCATATGATTGGACATGAATTGACTGCATTTTATGGTATAGACCATGCGCGCACTTTGGCAATTATTGCTCCACGACTTTTTGAAAATCAATTCGAAAACAAAAAGCAAAAATTGGTTCAATACGGAAAAAGAGTTTGGGAATTGGATGGCAATGATGATGAAGTGGCAAAAGCTGCGATTGAAAAAACCGAGCAGTTTTTTCAATTACTTGAAATTCCTACGCATATTTCTGACTATACGGATCCATCTCCTGAGATAGCAAAAATCATTCGGCAACGTTTTGAGGAACGGGGTTGGACAGAAATGGGTGAGAGAAAGGCAATTCTGTTGTCTGATGTAGAATCAATTGTTGCTGCGGCAATTTAATGAAACTAAGCTCCATTTTTCAACTTCGTACGGAGGCTGCACCCCAACTTATTGATTTGTTGGAATCCACTACGCTTGGCACAAATGGAGCGAAATACCGTCATTTGGACACGAGAAAGCGCATTCTCGAGGCTGACGACCCTCTTTTTCTGTCGATTGAAAGAAATAATAAAATACTTGGAAACGTCACCTTTTGTCGACGAGGTAAAACTTGGTATATCAGGTATTTTGCTTTTCAACAAATGGTTCAATCCGGTAATAGCCCAAAGTCGATGGTTCAGTCTAACTCCAAATTAAAAAGTGAGTTAAGGAATTTTTTTGATGAACAATTTCAGTCTGAAGTTGAAACAATGTATGCGTACATCGATCCAAAAAATGACCGCAGCAAATGGATGAGTCAAAATTTTGGATTTCATAAGACTTCCACATTGGCAGCCCAAAGTTTCAGTCGCATCTACCCAAAAAAATCACCTAGACTTGAGAAAATTGAAGATTGGAATGAAGTAAAGTCCCTCGTGACAGAAAACTATGGAAAACATCGTCATTTTTTTACCACGCATGCATCAAAGCCCCCATTTTATGTTTTAAAAGGAGAAAATGGACAGATAATTGCCTGTGCTAGGGTAACAAAGGTGCATTGGGAAATTGTTCGTTTACCCGGAAAATTCAGTCAGTTAACGACTACATTAATTCCTTATATTCCAGTTTTGAATCGTCTCATTCAACCAAAAAATCATACTTTTTTAGCTCCAGAAATTGTTTGCGTTAATCAAAATGATCCAAACCTATTGGATGAATTATTTTCCGCGATATTGTTTCAAGAAAAATTAAACATCATGTTCTGGTGGATTGATGAAAAAGATTCGCTTTATGTTTCTGTCAAAAAGAAAGTTCACTGGGGATTATTGCATACGATTATTGGGGTGGCACCTGTAGATGTTGTAGAACGAAAACGAAGCGGAATTTCAGAAAAAACTCAATCACCGATTTTTGTAACGGCATTTGATATGGTTTGATAAAGCTTTAGAAATCTTGACTATTAACAGAGACCAAGATCAGGATGCTTAATCATCTTTAAGCCTTACAATAACTTTTCCTTTTGCCCGGCCTTTTCGAAGGTATTTTAAGGCGTTTATTGCCTCTTCAAAAGGAAAAACCCTGTCCACGACGGGTATAATTTTTCCCATTTCAATCAGCTCACGGATGTCATTCAATGTGTTTTGATTCGGGTAACTCCAGACGTGTTTATAAAAAACATTTTTTTGTTGCATGCGAAATAGTAGTATGCTGCCCTTGATCCGAAATAAAAATCTAATGAGTGCGTTCACGCCAATTTTTTTCAAAGTTTCATCGTCGTGGTGACCTGCGATGCTGATAATCTTTCCACCATTTTTAACAACTTTCAATGCTTTTCTCGCAGTACCTCCACCAACTGTATCGTATACCAAATCAACATTTTGAATTATTTTTCGGTAATCTTCCTTTTTATAATCGATTACGTGATCGGCACCAAGTTTTTTAACCCATTCTACGTTGCTTGTGCTTGTTGTTGTGTAAACATAAGCTCCTAAGTATTTTGCATATTGAATAGCGAATGTTCCAATACCCCCTGAGCCCCCGTGAATAAATATGCTTGTTCCTTTTTTGACATCAGCGACTTTAAACGAATCGACGACGGTGCAGCCAACTAAGGGTATTCCAGCGGCTTCAATAAAATTTAAATTAGTTGGTTTGAGTGCAACCATATCAGATCGCACAATAGTATGAGTGGCAATTGCACCCATTTGATTCCATGGTACTTTCGAATAAACAGCATCACCGATGCTGAAATCTTGAACATTTTTGCCTTTTCCAATAACGACCCCTGAAAGGTCAAACCCAAGAGAAAAAGGCCTTCGAGGTCTCATTATAATTGTTCCCATTCCATAAATAATCTTATAATCTACAGGATTTAGACCAGCCGCATTCACCTCTATTACAACATCATTTTCACAGGGTTCGTTTAGTTTTTTTTCCAGAAACGCGATATTTTTATGGATCAACAAACCATATTTAGTCAGAAACAGGCCCTTCATTTTTAGTTGACTCATAGATCTTTTATTTTAAAAGTAGCGCTTATTGATTGTTCACAGCCATTTCATTGCGTTTATTCAATAGGAATCTTTAAGTTCTTTGAACGGAAAATAGAAAGCCTCAGCTTTTAAAAGGCTATTTTTTCCTTTTGAAGTGCTCGAGTCCCATCGAAATTCATTTTATCTTTACACCATGAAATACCTCATTATCGGACTAGGAAATCCAGGAGATAAATACAAGGAAACCAGACATAATATTGGTTTTAAAGTTGTGGAAGCTTTTGTAAAGGAGCAAGGTGGAACGTTTGCAATGAACAAGCAAGCTGAGGTAGCAGAAGTGAAATTCAAAGGGAGAACTATCATTCTCATTAAGCCAACGACATTCATGAATTTATCGGGCAAAGCGGTAAATTACTGGATGCAAGCAGAAAAAATTTCAAGAGAGAATATTTTAGTTATAACAGATGATTTAGCGCTTCCTTTCGGCAAATTACGTATGAAAGGAAAAGGCAGCGATGGAGGGCATAATGGCTTAAAAGACATTCAAGCAACACTAAATTCGCAAGAATATACGCGTTTACGTTTCGGAGTTGGAAATGATTTTCATAAAGGGCAACAAGTGGATTATGTTCTCGGAGATTGGTGTGAGGAAGAATTAAAAACATTATCCGAAAGAATTACAACAGCTTCGGAGTTCATTAAAGGCTTTGTTACAATTGGCTTAAGTATGACAATGACTAATTGGAATAATAAGTAAAATTAAGCCCTATAG
Organism: Chitinophaga pinensis; assembly: GCA_945861175.1. Taxonomy (GTDB): domain Bacteria; phylum Bacteroidota; class Bacteroidia; order Flavobacteriales_D; family Crocinitomicaceae; genus M0103. The sequence goes on from CAMATR010000092.1 coordinate 4,889, forward strand.
TTTTTTTCTTTAGGCAAAATTTTCCTAAAATTCTTACTTTTGAATCCATTCAAGAAATCGCATGAAAAGAGTAAAAATCTCAGATATTTTAAGAGAACCTAATTTAGGAGTAGATATAGTTGTAAAAGGCTGGATACGAGCGTTTAGAAGTAATCGTTTTATTCAATTGAATGACGGTTCAACAATCAATACAATCCAAGCAGTAATTGATTTTGAGCAATTTGATGAATCGGTTTTGAAAAAAATCACTACAGGTGCAGCAGTTGGATTGAGAGGGATCTTAGTAGAATCTCAGGGCGCCGGACAATCTGTTGAGCTACAAGTTAGCGAAATTGAAATTATAGGCGAAGCAAATCCGGATGATGTTCAAAAAACTGTCATGCAACCGAAAAAACACAGTTTGGAATTTTTAAGAGAACAAGCACATTTGCGATTCAGAACAAATACTTTTGGAGCTGTATTTAGAATTCGTCACGCCGTTTCATTTGCTATTCATGAGTTTTTCAATAATCGCGGGTTTTATTACTTGCACACACCAATCATTACCGGTTCCGATGCAGAAGGCGCTGGTGAAATGTTTAGGGTAACAACTTTGGATCCCAAAAACCCTCCGTTGAACGAGGATGGATCGGTGAATTACAAAGAAGATTTTTTCGGAAAACCAGTTAATTTGACGGTTTCAGGTCAACTAGAAGGGGAGTTGGCAGCCCTGGCGTTGGGTCAGATTTATACGTTTGGACCCACATTTAGAGCAGAAAATTCAAATACATCAAGGCACCTTGCAGAATTTTGGATGATAGAGCCGGAAGTAGCCTTCAACGATATTCATGATAATATGGATCTGGCTGAAGATATGCTGAAATACATCTGTTCGTATGTCATGACTCACTTTGCTGACGATTTGAAATTCTTAAGTGATCGTGAAGCAACTGAGCAACAGTCAAAACCTCAAAACGAGCGCAATGAATTGTCATTGATTGAAAGATTGCAATTTGTTACCTCTAATGATTTCAAGCGAATTACCTACACAGAGGCAATTGATATTTTGCGGAATTCGAATCATTACAAAAAGAAAAAATTTCAATACGAAGTTGATTGGGGGACTGATTTACAAAGTGAACATGAAAGGTATCTCGTTGAAAAGGAATTTAAAAGACCTGTGATTATAAGTGACTATCCAGCGTCTTTTAAAGCATTTTACATGAGAAGAAACGATCACTCAGAACCAGGTAAAGAAACTGTGGCTGCAATGGATATTCTTTTTCCCGGAATCGGAGAAATGATTGGCGGTTCTCAGCGCGAAGAACGATTAGATGTTTTAAAAGAAAAGTTTGCTGCTTTCCAAATTCCAGAGGAGGACTTGTGGTGGTATATTGATACGCGACGTTTTGGTTCTGTTCCGCATTCAGGCTTTGGTTTAGGTTTTGAACGGATGGTGATGTTCGTCACAGGAATGTCAAACATAAGAGATGTCATTCCATTTCCGCGCACACCACAAAATGCAGAGTTTTAAAAGAATTTTATTTAGATTTGAATAAATACAGTTCCGGCAGAATCACTATATGGCACTAAAACAATACTTAGTTCAAAAACTTGAGCAGCGGCTCTCTCCTCAACAAATTCAGTTGATGAAATTGTTGCAGGTGCCTACCATGGAGTTAGATCAGCGCATCAAGCAAGAAATTGAGGAAAATCCCGCCTTGGAGGAAGGTGCCGATAAGGATGAAGATGACTATGGTAACGAGGAGGATGATTATGAGGATGACTATGACAATGATTCCTCTGAATTTGATATTTCGGAATACATAGATGAAGACGGCTCTGATTATAAAACCAAAGCTAATAACAACAGCAAAGACGAAGAAGAACGTGTCGTACCGCTTTCTGGAGAGCAAACTTTTCAAGAAATGTTGGCACAACAGCTTCATTTGCTTTATTTGGATGACCAACAATTCATGATTGCGGATACAATCATTGGGAATTTAGATGAATCGGGATACCTTAATAGAGAAATTGAAGCATTGGTCGATGATCTTGCTTTCTCAGCAAATATTATCGTCACT
>CAMATR010000093.1 GCA_945861175.1 Chitinophaga pinensis
CATAGCATAAATCGTATGAAAACATTACAAGTTGAAGAATTAACTTCCGGTGAACTTCGAAAAGCCGCTTGCTGTAATCTTTCAGAATCCTTCGAAACCAATGCATCGGTGGATGTAAATATTACGGACGCAGTTTCAGGGGCAAAGAAAATTCAACTTATGGGCTTAGATGGTGTTTATACTCAGATTCAAATGGAAAACATTCCTTATTTGAGGGGTTTAGAGAGTTCATATGGGCTCCATTCTATGTCGGGAACTTGGATAGAATCTATTCAGATAACCAAAGGAACAGGAAATGTTGTAAATGGCTATGAATCGATGGCAGGGTTAATCAATCTAGAATTAAAAAAACCAACTTCGATGGAAAAATTATTTATCAACGCTTATTCTAGTATTTATGGTCGAGAGGAAATTAACCTTAATGCGGGGCACAAATTAACTGAACGCTTAAGCACGGGTTGGTTTGCCCATGCCTCTGGTATGTTTGGTGAGATGGATAATAATAAAGATGGTTTTCGCGATGTGCCAATGGGAAATAACCTGTCTTTTATGAACCGCTGGCATTATCAAGGAAAAAAAATGGAAGCGCAATTTGGTGCCAATGCTTATTTGAATCAAAAACGAGGTGGACAATTGGGTTATCACTCTCCATCTAGTAATAAGTATGGTGTAGAAATTGATTCAAGACATATAGATGCATTTGCGAAAACAGGTTTCTTTATGAGAAAACCGACCAATTCTATTGGTATAGTTTATAATCTTAAATATCAAACCGTAGATGCTTTATTTGGTCAAAGAAGGTTCTTTGGTGAAGAAAAAAGGGCTTATATCAATGCATTATTTGAGGGTATAATTGGCACCACAGATCATAAAATCAAATTAGGAACAAGTGGCGTGGCAGTTGATATTACTCAGCAATTGGATTCATTAGAGAAAAAACGGATGGAATTAGTTCCTGGCATCTTTGGTGAATATACTTACACAGGAATCCGATTAACCTCAGTAGTTGGTTCAAGACTTGATTACCACAATCTTTTTGGCTGGCAATTCTCTCCAAGGCTGCATGCAAAATATACTCTCAGTGAAAAAACAGATGTTCGCTTTACAGCTGGAAAAGGGTGGCGAGTTCCAAATTATATAATTGATAACATCTCCCTATTGGCAACATCTAAGGATTGGATTAATTTAAATAATTTACTACCAGAGATTTCTTGGAATATGGGCGGATCATTCGTTCAAGAATTGAAACTATTTAAAGAAAAGGCCTCTTTTTCGTTGGATTTTTATCACACACAGTTCGTAAACCAACTGATTGTGGACCGTGAAGGCAGCGCGATTCGTTTTTCAAATGAAACAGGGTTATCCTATTCCAATAGTTTTCAAGGGGAATTCAGCTTTAATTTATTGAAAAACTGGGATATGCGCTTCGCTTATAAATACTTGGATGTAAAAGCTAATTATGGCGGAGAAATTCAGCGACAGGTCATGGTACCTAGTCACCGTGGCTTGTTTAATACAGGATATAAAAGTCGCAATAAGCGCTGGGAATACAACCTCACCGTCTCAGTTGCAGGTAAATCAAGAATTCCAGGAATGCTAGCAACAGGCGAAAGCATATATGGTAAAACGTTCGCCATAATCAATGCTCAGTTAACTCATAATTATAAGAAGTGGGAGTTTTACTTAGGGGGTGAAAATCTTACCAATTACATTCAAAAAAATGCCATCATAGATGCACAGAACCCATTTGGAAGTAAATTTGATGCAACCCAAATATGGGCACCTGTTATGGGTATAAATATATACGCAGGACTGCGTTTTGCCATAAAAAGAGAAACAAAAAAATAATTATTTAAAATTTAAAATTATGAGAAATACACTTTTAACATTATTGGCCATTTTTATTTTTAATGGATTAAATGCTCAAGAAAAAAAAACAAAATTTGAAACAGTGACCATTCAAACTTCGGCTCAATGTGGTGAATGTAAGGTTAGAATTGAAGATGGATTGAATTATACTAAAGGAGTAAAGTTTGCCGAATTGGATTTAGATTCAAAAAAGGTAAGTATAAAATATGCCCCTAAAAAGATATCTTTAAAGGAAGTTAAAGAAAAAATTAATCTCATCGGTTACGATGCTGATGATTTTAAAGCAAACCCTGATTCTGTTCTCAAATTGCCTGCCTGCTGCCAACCAGGAGGTATGAAACGTTAAAACATTTCACTTCGTTTACGCGATGTTTTACCTAATTTGTTTTGAATTCCTTTCATTTATGCTAATTTTGGGCCTCTATTAAATTTTTAAATAAAAGATGGCATATTTATTTACTTCTGAGTCTGTATCTGAGGGACATCCTGATAAAGTGGCGGATCAAATTTCTGATGCGTTAATCGATAATTTCATGGCTTTTGATCCTACATCAAAAGTGGCATGTGAAACATTGGTGACAACGGGACAAGTGGTGCTAGCAGGAGAAGTTAAAACCAGCGTCTATTTGGACGTGCAACAAATTGCCAGAGAAGTAATTAAGAAAATTGGATACACCAAAAGTGAGTATATGTTTGAAGCAGATTCGTGTGGTGTACTTTCTGCAATACATGAACAATCTTCGGATATCAATCAAGGAGTAGAAAAATCGAATCCTGAAGAGCAAGGAGCAGGGGATCAAGGGATGATGTTTGGATATGCAACCAACGAAACAGAAAATTACATGCCACTTGCGCTAGATCTTTCGCACGCTTTATTAATAGAGTTGGCAAATTTGCGCAGAGAGGATAACGAAATAAAATATTTACGACCGGATGCAAAATCGCAGGTTACATTGGAATATTCCGATGACAACAAACCGGTTCGTATTGACGCGATTGTTATCTCTACGCAGCATGATGATTTCGCACCAGAAGAGGAAATGTTGGCTAAAATAAAGGCAGATCTTATAGGAATATTAATTCCTAGAGTTAAAGCTAAATACCCCCAATACGCTCATTTATTCAATGATAAAATCACCTACCATATCAATCCAACGGGGAAATTCGTTATCGGAGGCCCACATGGCGATACAGGTCTGACAGGCAGAAAAATCATCGTGGATACTTACGGAGGTAAAGGTGCCCACGGCGGTGGAGCGTTTTCAGGAAAAGATCCATCCAAAGTAGACCGTTCAGGAGCTTACGCTACGAGACATATTGCTAAAAATTTAGTAGCAGCTGGGTTGTGTGACGAGGTTCTCGTTCAGGTGTCGTACGCTATTGGTGTTGCTAAACCAACATCTATCAATGTGGTTTCTTATGGTACTGCAAAAGTTAATATGACAGATGGTGAGATTAGTAAAATTGTAGAGTCGATTTTTGACATGAGACCCTACTTTATCGAACAAAGACTAAAATTAAGAAACCCAATCTATTCGGAAACTGCCGCATATGGTCACATGGGTAGAAAGCACGAAACTGTGACTAAAACGTTTAGATCTCCTAGCGGTAAACTTGAGACAAAGACGGTTGAATTGTTTACTTGGGAAGAATTGAATTATGTAGATAAAGTAAAAGCTGCTTTTGGAATTTAACCTTATCTTTCTAGATATAGAAATCCCGCTCGAAAAGCGGGATTTTTTGTTATACCGAAAAAAAGAGGTTTAAAATCAATGCTAACCGCTTATCATTCTTTGGTAATATTAAAATCAATTCTACTTAATTTTAATAAAAAATTGATTTTTATGAAAATAGTTAGTCTTGTTATAGCTCTTATTGGTTTAAGTTTTTTGTCATCAGCACAGACTGCTGAAGAGGTCGTTGATAAATACATTCAAACTCTTGGCGGTATCGAAAAAATGAATTCAATTGCAAGCATTGAAATGAAAGCAAAAGTTGATTATGGCGGAATGTCTATTCCAATTCAAATGATTTCACTTCGTGATGGTAGGACGATTTCGAAAATTAGCTTTCAGGGTCAGGAAATGAGCCAAGGGGCATTTGATGGCACTACTTCTTGGGGGACGAATTTTATGACAATGAAACCTGAAAAAAATGACGCAGAAACAACTGAAAATGCGAAACGTCAATCCTCAGATTTCGTAACTCCCCTGCTGGATTATAAGAAAAAGGGATATACACTGGAATTGTTGCGAAATGAAACGATCGAAGGTGTAGAATGTTTGAAAATTAAAGTCACCAAAAAGCCACAGTTAGTGGAAGGTCAAGATTAACCGAACATTGATTTCTATTATTTTGATAAAGAAAATTATGTGCCTATTGTTGTTGAAGCTGAAATCGCTTCGGGTCAGATGAAAGGGCAAATCTCACAAACTGTATTTTCAGATTACCAGGAGGTTGAAGGGATTTATTTTCCCTTCTCCATGACACAAAAGATCAAAGATGGACAGGGACAAACAATCGTTTTTGACTCAATCGAGTTCAATAAAAAATATGACGATACCATTTTTAAGTTTCCCGGAGAATAATTCCAACCAAAATTTAGATTGAATTGACATGAAAAAGACACTTTCATTTCTGATTTTGTCATGTGCTGTATTTTCTGCACAAGGGCAAGAAACTCTTTCCTTGCAAGGGAAAGAATTGTTCGGCGATTTAAAAGCGCGGCAAATTGGTCCTGCATTAATGAGCGGTCGAGTAAGTGATATTGAAGGGCATCCCACTAATTCTAGAGTTATTTATATTGGAACCGCTGGTGGAGGTGTTTGGAAATCTCAAGATGGTGGAGTTCAATTTTACTCTATTTTTGATGATAATCCACAGTCAATTGGTTCTGTAGCAATTGATCCAGCTGACCCTGACAATACAGTTTGGGTTGGTACAGGAGAAGTCTGGACCAGAAATAGTGTTTCCATAGGGAATGGGGTGTATCGAACAATTGACGGAGGCAAGAACTGGTCTCATTTGGGATTGGAGAAAACGGAGCGCATCGCAGCCATTGAGATTGATCCCAAAGATAAAAATACAGTATACGTTGCTGCTATGGGGGCACTATGGGGCGACAGTGAAGATCGTGGAGTATACAAGACAACAGACGGAGGTAAAACTTGGAACAAAATACTCTATGTAAATGCAACAACTGGTTGTTCGGATGTAGTGATGGATCCAAATGACCCTTCTGTTCTATATGCTTCTTTTTGGGAATTTAGAAGAACAGCATGGTCTTTTAACTCAGGTGGATTAAATAGTTCATTATACAAAAGTACTGATGCAGGTAAAACTTGGACGAAAATTCAAACTGGCTTCCCACAAGGCAAACTTGGAAGAATCGCTGTAACAGTGGCGCCTTCCAATTCAAAGATACTTTACGCAGTTGTAGAAGCAGAAAAAGCTGAACAAAAAGGTTTATACCGTTCAGACGATGCTGGTTTGTCTTGGAAACATTTGAATAGCGATTTTGAATTAACTGTAAGGCCATTCTATTTTTCAAGAATTGTAGTCGATCCCCGCGATCCTGAAACGGTTGTTAAAGCTGGGTTATCTGGTTCAGTCAGTCACGATGGAGGAAAGACTTTCAAAGGGTTAGGATACATGCATTCTGATATTCACGATATCTGGTTTGATGTGAAAGATTCAGACCGAATGTTGGTTGCAACAGATGGGGGTTTATATAGATCATTGAATGGGGGAACAACAATGGAAATAGTAGAAAACTTACCTATTTGTATGTTCTATCATGTGAGTGTCGACAATCAGACCCCATACAATATATACGGGGGCCTACAAGACAATGGATCATGGTTTGGACCATCAGCTAGTCCGGGCGGAATTGAGGCACGTGATTGGGAATCAATTGGCGCTGGTGATGGTTTTAGGGTTTATCCCCATCCTACTAATCCAAAAATAATGTATTCTGAAATGCAGGGAGCTGAGGCTGTTTGGCGTTACGATATAGAAAAAAAACAAACAAAGATTGTTAAACCATTCCCAGTGCAAGGCGACCCGAAATTGCGTTTTAATTGGAATGCAGCAATCACGACAAGTTTGCACGCCCCGGATCGTTTATATATCGGTAGTCAGTTTTTGCACAAGTCAGATGACATGGGTAATAATTGGATTAAAGTCTCCCCAGATTTGACAACAAACAATCCAGCAAAACAGAATCAAGTTGAGTCTGGAGGGCTTTCAGCCGACAACTCCGGGGCTGAAAACCATTGTACTATTTTCACTGTTGCTGAATCTCCTTTTGATCAAAATCAGCTATGGATCGGAACAGATGATGGAAATGTTCAAATTACCAAAGATGGAGGTAAAACTTGGTCAAATGTTACTGTAAACATTAAAGGAGTTCCTGCAAATACTTGGTGTTATCATATCGAGGCGAGTGCGTTTGACAAAGGAACTGCCTATGCTGTTTTTGATGGACATACGCGCAATGACAAAAACGTATACGTATACAAAACCACTGATTTTGGTTTAACATGGAAATCGATCGTTACAACTGATATTAGCGGTTTTGCGCGTAATATTCAAGAAGATCGTGTGAATCCAAATTTACTTTATTTGGGGACAGAATTCGGTTTATTCGTTACCATTGATGGAGGTAAAAGTTGGTCAAAATTTACAAACGGTGTGCCTGCTGCGGCTGTTCATTATATTGAACAACATCCTAAAACAAATGACATTATTTTAGGCACGCACGGTCGTGGAATTATAATCATAGATGACATCAGTCCGCTCAGAGAGTTAACGTCTGATGTATTGGCAAAACCTTTGCATTTTTTCACCGGAAAGCCAGTTGAAATGAATGAATCAAGCACTTTTGGCGGATCGAGTGGAGAAACTCAGTTTATTGGCGCGAATCCGTCAAGTTCAGCCAAAATCATTTACTATCTTTCTAAAAGACACACGTTTGGAAAAATGACACTTGATATTTATGATGCACAGAATAATTGGGTGAATAACATCTCCCCAGGAAAGCAAAAGGGAATCAATATCGTTGAATGGGG
>CAMATR010000094.1 GCA_945861175.1 Chitinophaga pinensis
TTTCCAGAAAAACCTGAAAAAGGAGAAGAACTTCCTCTTTTAGAAGATGAAAAGAATATAGATCCTAGCAGCACCCTAGAACCTAAAGAATTAAAATGGTTTTTTGAAAGGTGTAATGAATTTAGAAAGCAGGAAGACATTGGTGATGAAGAAATGGTCATGCTTTTAACAGACATTCGAAATCCTTATAATTATTTTAACGGAATTGATTTTGAAACGGGTTTAAACATGATGGTACACACTGCAGAATGGGACAGGTTTTTTCCAGGCAGTGATGAGTCTTGTCCCGTGGCTTATCATGTGGCAGCAACGGTTTTAATCAGAAAATGGTTTAATACACTCCATGAAGCACAGAACCTAATTAATCTCATCCCACAAGGTTGCATGATGGATTTTTGTAAGATTAAACAGGATGTTAAATTGAAAATATTGACAGCTAATATTAGCGATCAAGCAATAAGAAGCATTTTGGAGCACGGGGTGGATCCTAATTTACTTCGACAAACATTACGCATCTTCGAAGGAGTACGCAAAAATATATTATTTGGTAAATATGATAGTTTAATTAACACTCGACCGATAGAGTTAAGCTTTAAAGGAGATAAAAAACAAATTTACTTTCCTGAATTAAGTAATAGAAAAATGGAGCTCCCTACATTATTTAGGGTAGCCTATATTTATCTGCTTAAGTATAGTACTCCAGATACTAGTTTACACTTCGGCGATTTGGCAAATGAAACAAGTATAGGTCGCTTATTTGAAATTTACAACGATTTATTTAGAGATAAACTGATACCCATTGATGGGGAACCCTATTTAAAGAGAAGAGCAAAAATTGAAAATACTTTTAGCATAAATAATACCGAAAAATGGGAACAGTTAGTTTCCAAAACAAATAGGGCTTTAGTTAATTTTTTGGGTGAAGACCTAGCAAACCTATATAGTATTCAAAGTGATACGAATTTTGCCAAACGGATACTCGTGGATAGAGACTATATAAATGGTTTGTAAGATGGGAAAAAAAACAAGCTTGCAAAAAAAATTATACTAAATATTACCTCCTTATTTTTGAACGTTGTTTCATAATCTATTGTGTGTGTTTAAGTCGCCATGTAATGTGGCGACTTATTTTAAAAAAGTTCAACTCAGACAAGCAACATAGTATACATAGATCTTTTACTAAAGATTAAACCACTAACAAATTAACATATAAATGAAAATACTTGTAACTGCAGACTGGCACATTGGTAAGAAATTACATAATGAGGATTTAAGTGAAGATATTATCTTATTTTTTGATTGGTTATTGGAAAAAATTAAGACAGAAAATATTAATTATTTATTGGTTGCGGGTGATATTTTCGATAATAATAACCCTTCAAATGAAGCCTCAAGAATTTACTATTCTTTTTTAAAAAAATTGAGCACTCTGCAATGCAAGGCAATCATTATAGCTGGAAACCACGATAGTCCTTCATTTATTGACGTACCCAAAGACCTGCTTAGCGTATTTGATATGCATGTGTTTGGTATTTTTCCAGGCATGGCGAATATTGAACAAATTTTTGTTCCCCTAATAGATTCGAGCGGCAAGGAAGTTGCTGTAGTTGCCGCTATACCTTTTTTACAAGATCGTATGGTTAGGCAAGTTGGTGAAGGAGAAGGTGCCAAAGAAATTGCCGAAAAAATAAAGCAAGGGATGAAAACGCTCTTTTCGGAAATTGGCCTTGCTTTGCGAGAGAAATATCCAAACATTCCAAAAATTGCGATGGCTCATTTACATGCACAAGGAACACAAATAAGTGAGGCAGAAAGAGATATTCAAATTGGTAATCAGGAAGGAATACTTTCAAAAGATTTAGATCAGTTTGACTATTTAGCTTTGGGGCATATACATACCGGACAAACTGTTATTCAAGGTAAAATTCAATATGCAAGTAGTCCAATTTCATTAGGATTTACAGAAAACAGGTATACCCATAAAGTATTGCTTTTAGAAATTGAAAACAATAAACTAAAGGAATCAGAAATTAGGATACCTAAACAGCGCTCACTTTATCAGATCAATGGTACGATGCAGGAAGTAAGCGATGAAGTTAAAAAACTAAAAAACAAGTATAAGCTGCAGGTATTGTTAGACCTTAAAATTGAAGAAGAACAATTTAATCCGAGAATAACTGATCAATTGGAAGAGCTTCGCGAATATTTATCTGCTCAGGGTTCAATGAAAATTATTAATACCCGCATCATCTATAAAGACAAGCCTGCTGCACGTTTTTCGGCCTCATTTCATACAGCTGATTTACATGATTTAAAGCCAGCTAATATTTTTAAAGATTTAATTTCCACTAGAGATGAGAGCGAACAAACAAAATTAATAGCCTTATTTTCTGCTATTTATGCAGATGTAAACCAAGCATAACATGAAAATAATTTCATTACATTTCAAAAATTTGAATTCTTTGAAAGGAGAATTTAAAATCGATTTTAGCAGACCTGAATTGACTAATGCAGGTTTATTTGCTATTACGGGTCCTACGGGTGCCGGAAAATCAACTATTCTGGATGCCATTACTTTAGCGCTTTTCAGTTTTACACCTCGCCTTGGTGACATTAATAAAAAAGCAATCGCCGAAAAAGGAGTTATCGTTACTAAACATACCAAAGAAGCATTTACGCATATTGTTTTTGAAATTGGCGATGAGCGGTACAAGGCCGAGTGGGCTATAGCCACAACAAATAGAAATAGCTGGGGCGAACTAAAACATACTTTAAGCCAACAAATTACTGGCGAATTTAATGTAATCACAGATAAAAAAACTGATACCTACCGAAAGGTGAAAGAAGTTATCCGATTAGACGAAAATCAATTTACGAAAGCCATTGTGCTTAGTCAAGGTAAGTTTGACGAGTTTTTAAAAGCGGATAAAAACAATCGTTATGAGTTGTTAGAAATTATTACTGGCACTCAAATTTATCGTCAAATTGGTAAAAAAGTATATGATGCCTTAAGAGAAATAAATTCAAAAGTGCTGGCAATAGAAACCCAAATGGGTAATATAGAAATGCTTAGTGATGAACAAATTGCCGGAATTCTTCAACAAAAAAATGAACTCGAAATTGAAGCCAATCAGCTTAAAGCTCAACTTGCAGAATTAGATAAATTAAAGCAAACTAAAAACACCATCGCCAGTTTGTTGAATGAAAAGGATAAGCTGGAAATAGAACTCAAGCAATTGAGCGAAAAAATTGAAGTCTTTCAACCAAAATTAATTCAACTAAAAAAGCATGAAAAAGCATTACCGTTACAGGTAGATTATAGAAATTGGAAAATGCTCAATCAGGATATTGACATTTCTACAAAATCTATAGAAGAGCAAACTAAAAATTTAGCGAGAAAAATAGCGGAAAAAGAGGAGCTAATTCAACAGCTTTCAACAGATCTTAAAGTAGCTGTTAATGAAACCAATTTTTATGAGCAATTAGAGAATTTTATTCTAAAAATAACTGACTTAGATAACAACATTACAGTATTAAATGTAAAAATTAAAGAAAAAGTAGAGTTATTAAGAAAATGTTATTCATCCATACCAGAAGTAAGTTTAGCAAGGATTAAAGATTTCAGAACTGGTGTAGTTGAATTAAATAACTACATAAAAAACGCTGAGCATGAATTAAGTCAATTGACCTTACCTACTCATTTTGAAGGATTAAACTATGACCAAATGCTTGAGGCATTATTGGGACATAGCATTAGTTATACCAATGCAATTCGATTGAATACCGAAAGGGAAAAGCTTTTAAAAGATGAAGGAAATCTAAAAAAATCAGATATAGAATTAAACAAAGACATTCTTAGTAAAAATGCTACGCTAAATGGATTCAGTCAAACTTTGTATCAACTCAATGAAGAAATAGAGGTTCTTCAGAAGGCTTTTAGTGCTAACCAGGACTTGATGAAGCTTGAAGATTTTAGAGAGGCATTGGTGGATGGTACTGAATGTCCTTGTTGCGGCTCAAAAAATCATCCTTTTGCGAAAAATAAGCCAAAGGTAAATAGTAAAATTGAAGAAAAACTAATCGAGAAGAAAAGCGAAGCAGAGCAAATTAGTATATCCATCAGGAAGTTGGAGGACGCATTGTTAAGGCAGGATACGGATAGAAAAAATATAGCCAAAAGCTTGGAAGTTTTAGTGAAATCATTAGCTGATAATGATCAGGAGTTGACTAAGCTTGAAATGAAAGGATCCCTAAAATTATCGCTCGACGAGTTAAAGGCAGCTTTACAAGCCACTGAAAAAAACATAGCCGATGTAAAAGCGCACAAAGAGTGGAACGATACAAAGGTTCCATTGTTAAATTATATTGAGTTATTATCTGAAAATGATCAGTTTACTACTAATTTAAAGCACTTGACTAAAGAGCGTTCTGACCTTTTCGGTGATAAAGTTATGATGGATTACCAGAGCAAAATATTCCTGAGCTGGAATAATGTAAATAGAGATATACAAAGCGCGAAAAACTCTTTAAAAGATCAAGAAGATAAAAAAATAGGTTTAATTACAGACTTAGAGGCTTTAACTATAAGCCTTTCGAATAAAGCAAAAGCAAATGGTTTTGAGTCGATAAAGTTGCTCGAATCTATTCTATTAAATGATGAAGAATTGAAATCCATTAAAGATGAGCATAAAGGAATTGAAACAAAGAAAGTAGAACTTTCTACCCAACAAAACACGAACCTCAAAAGATTAAAAGAGGCTGCGGAGGCTGATGATGAGAAAATAAACATAGAAGATTTACACGCTGAAATCAAGTTAAAAGCAGACCATAGAGATTTTGTTTTAAAAGAGGATAGTAAATTCGCGAATGCCTTACTTAGTGATGGAAATAATAAACTGAAGGTAGCAAACTTAGTTTCACAACTAACAATTACTAAAGAAGAGCAAGGATATTACAAAATTTTGTCCGATTTAATTGGTGATAGCGATGGTGATAAGTTCAACAACATCATACAGCGCATTACGCTAAGGCATTTATTTAAGATGACCAATAAGCGTTTGTTAACTCTCATGGATCGTTATCAAATAGATTTAGGATCTGAAAAGAACGAAGATGAAATTTGGGTAATTGATACGTATATGGGTGATGAAAGGCGAGTAATTGACAGTGTTGCTGGTGGCGAACGTTTTGTTATTTCGTTGGCTATGGCACTTAGCTTAAGCGATTTAGCATCCAATAATGTTAAAATTGATAGTATGTTTATCGACGAGGGTTTTGGTAGTTTATCGCCAGACGCTTTAGATAATGCAATTACCATGTTGGAACGCATGCAGGTAGAGAGTGAGAAAACAATCGGTATCATTAGTCATGTAGAAAGCCTTAAAGAACGAATTAGCACACAAATTCAAGTCAAGAAGTTGCAAAATGGAGAAAGTGAACTGTACCTAAAAGACAATGACAGGATTTTGAGTTTGAGCGTTTGATCATAAAAATATCCAGCACATTACAACCTGAACTTATTTACGCTGAAAGCAATTAAGTTTGCATTTAATGAAATAGTAGCGATTAAAATTAGAAATAAACTCTAATCTATAGGGATTATTTCGCATGTGGGTGAATTGAAAGACCGTATTGGCGCTAAAATAAAAATAGTAAAAACCGGTATAGGTTACAGTACACTACAAGTCGAGTAATTTGTCAAAACAATCGATAAATACAAGCTTGCAATTTTCAAAAGAATAGTTTGATTCCCCTTAAATTTGTGGTGTTGTTTTAATTGACTAGTGTTTAATTGTGTTTTTGTTCAAAGCAGCCATGTACAATGGCTGCTTTATTTGAAAAAACAATTCAATGCAAATTAATTTATGTTTTATGGCTATGTACTTTTTGCTTGAAGGAATGATGAGGTTAGAAAACAAAGAATAAACATATTGCCTAACAGCTTATGTTATAATGAATTTAAATGCTTTAAAGATTAAATAATAAAAATTAAAATTAAAAATTATGGAAATTACTCAATTACTTAAACCAACTGCTGCGCAGTATGCCACATTTGTTGAAAAGGGCTTTAGCTTAGACTTAGATTTTTTAAATGCTTACGATTGGTCTACAGAATTAGTAGAACAAAATGGTAAATATGGATTAATAAATTGCATTGGGGAGCGTCTAGTGAGCCCAAATTTTGAGAATTTTCAAATGATGTCAGGCCATGATGTTAGAATTGGAGATCGTGTGGTAGCCCAATTAAACGGTAAATGGGGCATTATTACCTTGGATGGCGGCGAAGGCGTTTGGGTTGTCGAACCTGAATACGATTATATTGGTTATCCTAATACCCTTACCTCATTCCAGAAAGACAACAAATGGGGTGTAATGAATATAGCAACCAAAGAATGGATTTTACCTTTGGTGTGCGACAAAATTTATGGCGCTAATGGCTTTCTGTTTGTGAATGGTATTGGGGTATATGAAATTGGTGAAAAATCGGGTTTGATTTTAGACAATGGCGAATTTACGGAAGCTATTTATGATGAAATTGACTTAGTTGCCGAAGAATTTTCTAAAGCCAGAATTGGAGATATGTGGGGTTTCATTGCTAAAGATGGGCAGCTTGTTCAAGACCCTGATGAAGCCTATTTTTATGAATATATTGATTAAGTGTTCCAAGAATGTATATTTCTCAAATTTTACCTAAAAATATCTAGCTCTCGCACACCCTCTTTATTTCTTGAAAACTGAATACGTTCATATAAAAAACTCCGGACTTGATCCCCATTACTAATACCATTTAAAACTAAGGTTGGTTTGGCAAAATCGGAAGTTTCGATAGTAAGAATAGATAGACCTGCAAGCCTGTAAAGTAAAGGTTTGTAGAGAGTCACAGATTTTATTCTGAAATAATGATTTTCAGTTTCTTTAATGGAG
>CAMATR010000095.1 GCA_945861175.1 Chitinophaga pinensis
TTGCACCTTGAGGTGATGTAATGATTCGCTCTCTTTTGTAGATCCCTCCCTCTTCAATAGCTTTTAACTCACCTTGAAGATGTTCTTTCAAATTACTGTACATGCGTTTTATTTTTTGTCAAATATAGCAATTTGACTTGGACAGATAAACGTTCTTCTTGTTAGAAATTCCATTTCATATTGCGGTCGTCGAGCAAGGCAAATGAAATTTTATAATTTACGCGTGGATCCATTTTATTGCCATCTGAGGCAACACCATAAATACCTATACGCAACCTTCTTCTTGAGAATTTAAAGTTTCGTTCTAAACCACTAAAGAGTTCATAATGTTGCCAATTGAATTCTTTAACGTAAAGCGCGCCAACTCCAATTACTAGTCCGATGTTGGTTTTTTTCATGAATGGGAGTTTATTGATAATTGCCCCATTATCATGGTGCACAAAATGACCTTCCAGAAAATAATCTTTGGATGGTAAAGAAGAATCCAATCCCTGAAATGAATAGAGGGGATTTGAGAACCAGATAGGGTCGCTCCTTCTTTGGAATTTAAAGTCAGCAATTTGAAGATTTTTTGAGCTTAAAAATTTACCAGATAAAAGATGATAAGATGAAGTTCCAAGCGTTCCAATTTTGAAAGTTTGCATAATCCCAATTCTTCCGTATTCATGGTTTATATCACTCCCAAATAATTTTGGAATTCCTCTTTCATAGGTTGCGTAAAATGTTGGAAAGCGAGAGCCAAGTATAACTTTCTTTTTCACCTCCTTCATATATTTCTGTTTTGGTGTATAGTTAATTGTTACCTCACCAACCAATGCTTGGTAGGTTTTGAATTCAGAGGGACTGTTGTTTGGAATCGAATTATCAAAAACTGTAACAAAGCGATAGTCCTTTAAACTTCGTCTTTCAGAGTAATCCAACTCTGTATTTAAATAGAATCCATTGAATAACTCATATTCATTTCCGATCTGGCCACTTGTGGTCTCAATAAAGTTTTCACGTTTGTAAATTTGAGTTATCGCATCGTAACTTCTAATTGCATCGAAATCGTGCGAAAAAGAGAAAGATGCTGTCCCGAAATGAAAAGGTGCATAACGATAACGCCACCAAGTCTGACCTTTTAAATCTGCATTAAGCACTCCCATGGATGCTTCAGAGTAAGAATCTAACGAATGTTCATTTTCCCACTTTTTGAAATAATAAAAGCTAGGAGCAACTCGTGGTCCTGCGATATAAACTGGCCTACTTGTTGCTGCAATGGAACTCAGCGTCCATTGTGATTTTTTCGCTCGATTGCGGTGATCAATTCCAAACCATAAAACTTTCAAAGCGGTAACTTTGTTAAAAATAGCATCGACAGAATCAAGGTATTCTTTTCTGTTTTGAAAATCTCGAATACTGTCTTTCGCAATAATGAATGCCTTTTCCTCTGATGTTAATTCAATCTTGCGTTGTTCTTTCCAAAATGAACTGTCTCTTTCAAGCGCATTTTGTTCAGTAATAGATAACTCATTCCCAAAAAATTTTTTCCCGTATTGAGGGATGAAAGAATAATTACTGAACTCGGTATAGGTGATGAAATTGGAGGAGCGATCCTTGTATTTCACACCATAGTCGAGTTCCTGTTTTGACAATACACAAATTGAATCACCAGGGTGATCATAAAATTGTCGAATCGTAAATCGATCATATATTAAAAGATTGCCCTTATTGAGTGTTAGTTCTAATTTTTGTATCAGCCATAAGGAATCGATTACCCAAATGTATCCTTCTAAGGTAGTGGTCGCAGTATTTCTTGGTAGGATTTTTATTTTATGAATTTTAATCCCATTTTCCTCATATTGTTCCTCTAATCGGTATTTGTAGCTTAAAATTCCAGGGGCTGAAATCGGAGAGCTTATGGGCGACTGATGCAAA
Organism: Chitinophaga pinensis; assembly: GCA_945861175.1. Classification (GTDB taxonomy): domain Bacteria; phylum Bacteroidota; class Bacteroidia; order Flavobacteriales_D; family Crocinitomicaceae; genus M0103. Next base: position 1,918 of record CAMATR010000095.1, read on the forward strand.
TCATCTAAATACAATAGGTTTTGAAAGAAATTAAAATTAGATTTTACTGTTGTCGTGTAGTATAAATTTTGATCTGTCCCTCTCTTTTCATAAGCATTTCGTATTTCTTTGACTTTGTTAGGTGGCGAAAAATAACGTGTTAATTGTAATTCAACCAGATTCATATTTTCGGTTAGGGCATCCTTTTTTTTCTTCTCTTCGTCTTCAAAAGGATCTGATATACCAGAAGGGTCTTCTACCTTTGATTCTTGATTTTTCTTTTTTTCTTTTTCTTTGCGGTCTATCTTTTCCGTGGCTTTTGTATAAGCTTCAACTGAGTGGGGATAGTTCCAAAGATTGATACTATCACGTCTTTCAACAACCTTTAACATGATTTCTCGACCTGGATTGGATTTTTTAGCCGTTATATCTATATCCTGTAGATCCTTTACTGAAGTTGAGAAAAGTTGTAAATCCCTATTGACTGGAGCTTCATTAATTACAACATATGTTTCGCGCTCATTGTAACCAATAGCATTGATCACGAGAAAGTATTCTCCTGGATAAAGTCTTATTTCATAGTATCCATTTGCATCAGCGATGGTTCGCATGTCAGCATTGTTTTTAACGAATATTTTCGCAAATGGAATCGATACATTTTTATCGTCAAGTATTTTCCCGTTCAATAGCTGTTGCGACCATGCGGTGAACATAAAGCAACTAAATAAGCAGAAAATCAAGTGTTTGAACATGTATATTTAGCGACTAATTATTTATGTTAAGTGATGTTGACAAGGTTTAAAGTATTTGTTAAGTTACTCTCGATGGACCAAGTTCTGCACTTTTTTATGTTTAACTGATAGCCAAAGGGTTCAGCGATAAAAAAACGTGATAAATGGAATTTTATTACACTTTTTTTTGCTGCTCTTCCATATATTTAATGTGCTTTTGCATTCGTTTTACCATCCATCTTTTCATGAAAAACATAAGAAATGCCACCAAAGAAAAAAGATAATAAAAACCCCATTTTTTAATTCCGTCTGTAAAACTCATGTAAGTGCTTATAGCGAAAATAGCTATTCCAGCTAACAACCATACGTATGTCATTACTCGATTATAAAATTCCATGCTTGTATAAATTAATCGTTGTCAAAAATATATTTACCTCTTGGCTTTAAAAAGACATACTCTGAAAAGTCTTGTTTGGTCTTAATGCCATCTCCGTATAAAATACTTTTTGGGGATCGCACAACAACATTTGAATTAGTAAAAATAAGACTGTCTTTTTGGTTCCAGTGAAGTGTTTCAGTTAATAGACGTTGTTTTTTCTTGTAATTAAATAGTTGGACTGAATCTCGAACGAACATTGTGCCTTTTGTAAAATTTACTTCCCCATAGAGCGCTGTTAATGTCGAAATAACTTTTCCGTCCGGGGAGAAAAAATTTATTTTTAATCCGTCTTTCAATTTTGTTACTGTTTGAGGTTTTGAATAACTTTCTGCAATTGATGCTATTATTTCTACTTGAGCGAATCCTGAATCAGTATAAAATACGCGCAAGTTTTTGGTGACCTCATCCGGAGCTTTAGGGTCATAGGTAACACGTTGAATTGTTTCAAGATCATTTACGCAGGAGACAAGGGTTAAAATGAATACGATAGAAAATAAAGCGATTACACAATCGACATTCCAACTAAACTGGTTTATCCAGTTTCTTAATCCAATTTGCGTTTGACGAACCATTTATCAAAGTTGGAAGGGGCAAGGCAAATGCCGAGGTTAAAGCCAACGTATTGTTCCTTGTATCCTTGACCTGAAAAATTTGAACGCTCTCCTTTAGAAAATGAAAAATTGATAGAAGAAAGTGTTCTAAAAGAGACAATTGGAATTCCGAAACCAAGAGTAAATCCTTTGTCATGCACCCGGAACCCATCTATGGTATACGGCAAAGAAATCTTGTAATAACCAGCACGATAACGTATTCTTTCAATGAAGTTAGCTTTGACAGAGTTATCCATGAAGTTGATTTCTGGAGTATATTGAAGTCCGTATTGTAAAGAACTCGTGCTATTAAATGCTCCTATTCCATTCGTATTGTTAGAGTCAGAATTCCAGCTAGAAGACATGTAATTCACATGTAAATTAATTTCGCTGTACCTTTCAGAAATGTCTTTTCTTGCATCTTTAAATCGTACTTGATAGCATCCACCCAATTGAATTTTTGAAGCGAGATTTAATTTGACAGATTGGTTTGTAGAAGCTGTTAAAGTATCGTAAAGCTCAGGGTCATTTATCTTGCCATAAAATAAGTAGTTATTTTGTATTCCGGATAATTTCTGTGAAGGTTCATAGACACTCGCTAGAATAAGGCTGCTTTTCTTACCTATTTTTTGAACGAAATTAGCGCCTAACTCATAATGCAAAGTATTCATTTTTGTTTCTTTCCATTCGACACCTCCAATCGCATTGTTAGCTGTTATTAAAAGGCTTTGACGCTCTGTGATGTTAGTACCGAAAACATAGCCAAGGTTCCCTCCAATAGACAGACGTGTAGATTTTAGATTAATTAGATCAGTACTCAACCCTAAAAACACTTCATTCGTTCCGCCGCGTCCGAGGTAAGTGTATTTAATCGAATCAGTGCCAGCAGCAATGCGATCACTTATTTCATAACCCCTACTTTGAAACGCGCGCAATCCAACAGCAAAACCAAGATATTTTTTCAATGTGAATGCCATTGCAAAATGATCAGGGATAGCAGTTATCCCAGGGTTTTTATTGCCATTATCATCTAGTTTAGTGTAGCGAGTATTTAAACCAAGAGAATAAATAGGATACCCTTTCGATAGTGTATTATAGGAGGAAGGATTGTAATAGTTTAAAACAGTTGAATCGAAATAGGTGATTGCGCAATTACCAAGTCCAGTAAAAGTGCCATGATAAAATGAAGAGCGGTCGCCCAATCCATAGCTAGAAAATGGAGAAATACTTGTGTTTTGCGCAAAGACAGTCTGAAATGTCGAGATTGTCAATAGGACAACAAAGAGGCTATTACGCATTGAGTTGATAAATTTTATAAAGTCCCAAAAGGGTCAAATTTTCGTTTGCAAAGATGTTATTTTTTCCTTCGAAATCAAAGTGTTGTGCATCTCCTCCTGTCACAAAAAAGGTTAAGTCAACGAATTTCTGTTCATAGAGATGAATCATTTCATTTATTTCGGCTTGTATGCCATTGATTACGCCAGAATGAATGGAAGAGGATGTTGATTTCCCTATGAGTGTGACTGACTCGGAAAAATTCAAAAGGGGCAACTTGGCTGTATAGTCATGAAGTGATTTATACCTCAATTTTATTCCTGGTGATATAGATCCACCTTTATATGTTTTGTCTTGTACAAAGTCAAATTTGATGCAGGTACCGATGTCAATACTTACAGTATTAATCGAATTTTTTAGAACTGAAATTGCCACTGCATTACAGACCCGGTCAAAACCGAGTGTTTCTGGTGTTTTGTAATCAAGGTGGATTGGAAGATTCGATTTAGGATTCAGCAGCACACAATTCCCAACTATTGACTGAATTTTCAATGTTTGTTCTGCTGACAGAACCGATGTTAGAGCCTTTGGATTCTGTTTTAATTTGTGGAAATATTTTTCAAGCTGAGAATTTTCACTAAAAGAAACTCTATCTAAAACACAAATTTCTCCATCTTTTAGATAGGCCACTTTTAAGAAAGTATTGCCTGCATCGAGAAGAATTAAATCAGAATTTGTTATCATTTCCACAAATATAGTCGAAGATTTCGCAAAAAAATAAGTTGTGTATTTCCGATTTTCAATTAAGTTACTATCTTTGGCCCCACAATTACGGTTAGGTGATGTAGCTCAGTCGGTAGAGCAAAGGACTGAAAATCCTTGTGTCGGGGGTTCGATTCCCTCCATCACCACGAAAAAAGGGGCATTAACTAATGCTCCTTTTCTATTTTCAATTAATATTTTATAAAAAAAAAGGGAGCAATAATTCCTCCCTTTTTCAAAAATGTTTTTCTTTATAATTTAAAAGAAATACCAATAGATGCATTGAAAATATTACCCATTGTTTTATTCTCTTCGGGACTCAAAATCCTATCAACATAATTGCTTTGCATTGCTAAAAGAACCAAACAAAGGTCTGCGTTAACAGAAAGTTTTTCAGTTAATTTGTATTGAGGATTCAATCCGAAGATAAAGTTTATCATATCATCATTCCCTTTAAAACCAGGGTCATTAAATACTTCACCACTCGAAGTATAGACGTCCTTAAAACTTGGGTTGGAATTTGTCGCGAAACCAAAACCGCCGTGAAACTTTAAACCGAAAGTTTCAGTACCAAAACCGGCGAGGTCACTAACATTAACAACACCTTGAAGAGAAGCGCGAATCAATAAAGAATTGTCTTCTACTGTCCCAGTTGCATTTTTTGCTGTGAAAATGTCAAAACCTAAATCAGTTTTGATTGCATATAGCTCGTTTAATTTGTAAGCAACACCAGCGTCTATGTGAAAACCAGCACCCAAAGATGCAGAATCGGAAGTTGTGCCGCCAAAACGTGTGCCGGTGTTCAAGTCGAAATAAAGATTTTCAGTTATTGATTGAGAAAAAGTCCCTATAGATAAGGAAATGAAAACGAAAAGGGCTATTTTTTTCATAATGCGAAAAGTGTAAGTTTTTTATGTGCGATGCAAAGATATGTTTTCAATTTTAAAATTTAATTAGTTATACCGAATAAATTTAATCTAAAGCAAAACAAAAGCTCAAACCATTTTGGTTATTCTATAAAGTCTGCAAAAAGTGATGGGCTAATAAGTTTAATTCGAATAGCTTATAATTTAATCTGATTTTTTTATTAAGGATTTAATGTCAAACTAGTTGGTAAAAGATAATGTTCCTTGAAATTCATTAAGGTTTGTTTGATTTTTTTT
>CAMATR010000096.1 GCA_945861175.1 Chitinophaga pinensis
TTTTAATCTATCTATAACAGCACAAGCAGCAGGCCACCAATATATTGCATTTAATCCGGGTACAATGGCATCAATGTTATTTTGACTTCCCCATCTTACTAATTTAAATATCTCAGGATTTATGCCATCATCATCTCCTATAAGGCACAAATATTCTCCCGTTGCCATAGCAATAACGGCATTAAAATTGTCAATAGATGATAATGGTGGTGGTGTATAATTATATTTGAACCGTTTATCTAATATTTTATTTTGCACGTATTCAAAAAGTTCAAGTGTGTCAGTATTGTCCTGGACTATCAATTCAAAATCTAAATCTTCAAATTTGAGGATTGTTTCAATTGCATTTATACAATAAGGAACACGATTTTTTGTTGCAATCAATATTGAAAGTATTGGCCTCATTTATTCTATTGTTAGTCTAAGGTTCTAGCTTAGAACTAATATGTAATTTGCTTAAGTTAAACTAAACCTCCATTTAAATCAATTGATGCGCCATTTATATAGTCACAATCAATTAAATATTTAACGGTTTTAAAAATATTTTCAGGTTCGCACAATCGATTCGCAGGAATTTGTTTAATTAACGAATCCAGAAATATTTTAGGAACTTGATTTATCATCCCTAATTCGCTATATCCCAGATTAATATTATTTATTGTAATATTGAGTGATGCATTTTCAGCAACTAGTGATTTTGTCATACCCCACAATGCAGATTTTGATGCGGCATAAGCACTTATTCCTGGAGTTCCTTTTAATGCTACAACTGAAGAGAAGTTAATAATTCTTCCAAATTTCTGACTGCGCATAACTGGTAAAATAGCTCGGATACAATTAAACGACCCTATTAAATTTACTTCAATAACTCTTCTCCACAAATCAGGTTCACATTTATGTGCGAATGAATTATATGTTATTCCTGCACAATTAATTAATACAATATTATTAAGTACTTCTCTCTCTTTTTCTATCCAATCAAATACTTGTTTATAATCTGTTATATCAACTTTTGTTAGATTTTCTGTTACAGATATCGTACTGTTATAAGTTCCTATAACTTGAATCCGTTCCGAGTTGAATTGTTCAAAGAGAAATTTCCCAATTCCTCTTGATGCACCAATAATTATAACCATATAAAATAATACTATATTAATAAATAATTATGCCCATTTAATTATTGCGGCTCCGTATGTCCATCCACTACCAACAGCTGCAAAAAGAATTATGTTACCTGGTTTGATTTTACCAGACTGATTTACTTCGTCTAGTAAGATCGGTATGGTGCCTCCGGAAGTATTAGCATATTTGTCCATATTAGTCATTACCTTTTTGAAAGGCAACCCTATTATTTCTGCCGTTTTTTGCAACATCTTAATACTGGGTTGATGTGGAATCATTAAATCAATATCATTTATTGAAAGACCAGTGTCAGCAAGTACCTGATTAATTGCTTTTGGTAAGACCATAGTTCCGGTTTCATAAACTGCTTTCCCATTCATTTGGAAAAAGTGCATTTTTTCATCGATGGTTTTATGACTAGCCGGATATTCTGAGCCTCCGGCTGGTATTGTAAAATTATTTTTTCCTCGTCCATCCGAATAAAGTCGATATGCCAGAAATCCTCCATTTACATTTAAATGAGAAAGAACTGCTGCTCCTGCTCCATCACCAAAGAAAACTGCATCTCTCTTTGTCCAATCAATTATTTTTGAAAAAGTGTCAGCACCAATAACAAGTACATTATCATAAACACCACTAGCTATATATTGAGATGCAACAGACATACCATATAAAAAGCCACTGCATACTGCAGCAATATCAAAAGCTACTGCATTATAGGCTTTTAATTTATCTTGAACAATACATGCAGTGGAAGGTGCTAACCTATCAGGAGTGGCTGTTGCTACAATTATTAAATCTATTTCGTCTTTAGTAAGACCTGCATTCTTGATGGCTTTTTCACCTGCCTTCCAAGCTAAATCACTAGTTGTTTCATGGTTACCGGATATACGTCTTTCTTTAATGCCTAAATTATCAAAAATCCATTTTGCAGAAGTCGGTAAAATTGTTTCTAAGTATTCATTAGTATAAATATTTTCAGGAACGTAAGAACCTGTACCTATAATTTTGACATTACGCACTAATTGTTTCATTTGATTTTCAATTTATAGTTATGTTAGTAACCCTCTTCAACTCCCATTGCAAAGTTAAATGTATTATCAATTTGCAATTTCACTTTAGCATTAATTTTAACAGCAATAATAGTTATTGGTAATCCATGTTGAGCGCCTATTGAGAAACCACAGTATTTAAGTGCATCACTAAAGAAGTAATTAGGATTATTCCAAGCATTTAATTCAATAAGTCCATGTCTCTTGCACACAGTTTTACTAACTTCGATTAATTGAATTACATTATGCAATGAGCCTTGAACTTCAAGTATATGGCAGAATAATGAGTATGGTTTTAAAACTATATGTGCATCTCCATGATAATAAACTAGATATTGCAATTTGGGATGGTCTAAGAAACGGGTATTCCTGTATAATGCAGGTTCATCAAAGCTATTCGATTTCGATAAAGGAGTGTCAATCTGAGAAAAGTCTAAGACGTTTTTCACATCTTTTCGGTAAAATACGCCATCATTGCAGCCCAGGTCTATACTATAAATGTCATTATACAAGACTTCTTCCCATCCTGCTTTTAAGTGGCCACCAACAACAGAACGCCCTGTCTGAGGAAATCCTATGATATATTCATATTCTGCTATTTCCCTTTCGCTTGCAATTGCAAATTCACTAAGTGAAGTGAATAAACCTAATCTACGATAATCAGAACTTATCCCAACGGCGAAGCAACGACCTACTTTAATGAGTTCATTGTTGTTGTTTCGCATAATTTTGGGTTCGACGCTCCATATCCCTATCAGTCGAAGATTATCATATAACCCATAGGTGCGTGTACAATTTAATCGGGAATCAGATTTTACTAATTTGCTAAAATACCATTCAATCCAATGATCGTCAATAGATGCACTGTTAAATAGTTCACGATGGATCTTTATATAATGCTCGTGTTCATTTCCACATGGATCGATTAATTTAAGATTGAAGTTTGTCATTTTTCATGAATTATTTATTAAACCACCAGCCACAAGGCAGTGCGAGAAAATGATTATAAAAGTTTTTAACACCTATTAACGATTTTGTTTTGCCAAAAACCGAATAGAAATTATTATTTAAATGTACACTCGACGCGTAATATCCTTTTTCTCTAAATTTTATTAAAGATTTCCGCTTATCCTTGGCAAGTGTGCCGTAAACCCAGTAGTTGGGTAAATTTTCTCTTATTTGTAATGGTTCAATGTCATCTTGTATTTGCAGTATTTCATCCCATTTCGCAGCATTACTCCGTTGAGTTTCTATGATCCAATCAACTTTCTTCATTTGTTGAATACCAATATAACTGTTCAATTCTATTGGGGTAGCGCTGTGCCCCATAATATCAATGTCGCAATCGGGACGTATTTCGCCCAGTCCATCTCTGAAGCGTGTTCGGTCAATTCCGGCATCTCTAACAAGGAGGCTTTTTTTGTGTAATGCTTCGTCCTTAAAAATCACAAGTCCTCCGTCAAGGGTGTTGGGTATACGCACCGGGTTAAACGAAAAAATAGTAACATCAGTTCCAACATTACCTATCTTTTTATTCTTGTAGATGCTTCCAAACGCTTCAATGCCATCGTCAATAACGGGGATGCCAAATTCCCGTCCCAAGGCATTAATCTCATCTATAAAGCCTAAATGGCCGCAAAAATGATTGTGTATGATGGCTTTTGCCTTTGGATTGTTCGCAACCGTTTGTCTTACACTTTCCGGGTCAAGTGTGCCGGTCAGCGGATTCACATCAGCCCATACCACGGTTATACCCATCGAAAGTAAAGGTTGGGTAGAAGCCAGACAAGCCATCGGAGAAACAATCACTGCATCGCCTGCCTTAATTCCCAAGGTAGACAGCGCAACAAGAATAGCCATGTTAAATGTATTAGTTACAATCAGGTTTTTGGTATCAAAATAATCTGACAGCAAACGTTCAAATTCCTTTCCGTATTCGCCGTATGCTAACTTGCCGCTTTGAAGTATCTCATTCAGCAAAGGTACTTCGGGCATGTAGGGTTTATAAATTGGTATCATCGCTTTACCATCCATGTTTCATCAATTCAAAGATTTTCACTTTATCAGCTTCAGTTAACCACCAGCCGCAAGGGATATGGACAAATGAATCATAAAAAACATCCAGATTCGGAGTGGTTCCTAAAGGAGCCTTAAATACACTGTGCCGGTCGTTGCGTAAATGCAGAGGAGAAGCTGAAACGCCATTTTCAGTCATCATTTTAATGAAATTATTTCTTCTGTCTACTTTCATAGTATAGAGCCAATAACTGGGTTCAGTATCCTCGTAATAAGGTAACAATGTAACGCCAGTTACGTTTTTCAAGTTTTCGTCAAAGAATTTACCGTTTTCGATATACCGGTGAACGTTTTCCTCAATGCATTCAAGCTGGACTAATCCAATGGCCGCATTCACATTGTTCATGTGGTATTTAAAGCCGGCTTCAGTTATATCAGCCAGCAAGCGGGGCACTTTTTTATCCAATCCAAACCAGCGAAGTTTTTTAGCCCTAAGATATTCCTCTTCATTTTTCAGGCAAAGTAATCCGCCATCCACGGTAGTTATGTGCTTAATGGCCTGGAATGAAAAGCATGTATATGGTGAATTATTTCCAACAAATTGGCCTCTGTATTTACTCATGAAAGCATGAGCCGCGTCTTCGATAACAGGCAAATTGTGTTTTTCTGAGATTGCATTAATTCTATTCATATCGCATACCATGCCTGCATAATGAACAACCATAATTGCCTTTGTTCTCACAGAAATATTTGCTTCAATTGAATCTGGCGAAATAAGACCGGTGCCTATATCAACATCTGCAAAAACAACTTTTGCGCCGGTAAGGGCTATGGTTGTATTTGTTGGTTCGGCAGTAAGCGCAGTACTAATTACTTCATCTCCTGGCCCAACTCCGATAAGTGTAAGTGCAATATGCAATGCAGCAGTACCAGAATTCACTGTCAAGCAATACAGATTGCCTATCAATTGTGAAAGTCTGTTTTCAAACTCATAAGTCGCTTCACCTTCTGCGATATAGCCACTATAAAGGACTTGCTCCAAACGTGGTAATAGCTTTTCTTTAGGAGGGATAAAAGGTTTAATCAGTGGTATCATGTTGGCAGCGGTCACTAATCTTAAATCAATTAATTGCTTGAAATATAAACTTGCTATTTGTGTAGTGTTAAATTAGAAGTGTTAACTCCAAGAACTTTCAAAAAGGTTGTTACTATAGCATAAAACCTATTAATTAATCGGTGCCGCAGTAAAGTTCTCTTATAAAATACATCTATATGATGTTTGTCATATTTGAAGTCTGGGATTACAAAAGGAGGTGGGTTGTTGATAACATATTTATCTGATGTGTAAGTACTAAGATTATGTGCTAAGCTGTTGACCCCTGTTGAATGGATTCCAATAACACCAATATTTTTTACTAGATTTTTTACAGGTATAATTCCACAAGCTCCTTCTTTTTTCAAAGTGAAACTTAAGGCATAATCCCAGCATGGGTTGACACCGTTACTTTTCAAAAAACGATATGACTCTTCTTGTGATTTGTCGAGATAGTTTGTTTTCCTCTTGGAAACACCATAAAACTTATTTATATCATACCGTTTCATCGCCTCGAAAGGAATATTATTTCTCTCAACTTTTTGCCATCTGCTCTTCCAAGTTGCAAACCCATAATAATATCCTCGCTTTGTAAATATATAATCGAAACCATTCGGATTAAAGCTCTCGAGTAGGTTCGTTCCACTTATATAATAAACACGCCAATCTTCTTTAAATTTAGGCAATAATTGCTTGCAAAAGTCAAAAAATGCTAGTGAGGGGACAATATCTTCTTCCAAAATAATGGCTTGTTCTTCGTTTTCGAAAACCCAATCAATTGCACCCAACATCGAGGCATAGAGACCTGCATTTTCCTCTCTGAAAAAGGTTTTTAGTTCGCAATCCCAGTCCGTTTCTTTTATAACAAAGTCCCTAATTTGATTGTTTCTTTCAATTTCATCTGGGTTATTAAGGTGAGCCTTATCAGAATAAAAATATAACTTTGAAGGCTTTTCCGCCTTAATTGCATCAAAAGTTTTTCTCGCATAATCGGGTCTCGCGAATGTAATAAATAGGACAGGAATACTTTCTTTTTTCATAAGTTAAATAATTTTTGATTTTTGATTTGTAGAAACGATTTGAGCAGTACCTTTTCAAATGTTACTTCAGGTTGCTATCATATTTTCGTAATTTGAAACAGAAATCATTAGTTCGTTTAAGTCATTATTTGAGGGAGATAATTGATCAATATGATCTATCGACTCACTACAGCAATAGTATTCATCACTTTTTTAATCATTATTTGAATAGTTTGACTAAGCATTACCTTTTCTCTTTTCTCTAGCCCTGTAAAGTAGATTGCAAGTAAAGACCAGCATACTGAAAAAATAGTAACTAAAACAAATCGTGTGAACCCTACCAGGAAAAGGTTATGGATAAAAAAAAGTGGAACTGTTAGTGCCACTATGTAAAATACTCTCAAGTACGATATTTTGAGAAAAGAACGTACATCAAAATTTATCATTGTTTTAAGTAAAATTTGCGAAACAACTACATTGATTGCTTTAGTTGTAATAATAACTAATATAATTGAAGATGGTGAAAATCCAATATTACACAAGGCGTA
>CAMATR010000097.1 GCA_945861175.1 Chitinophaga pinensis
GCATGTTTTTTAATTGCACTTAAAACGGGAAAGCCAAAAGAAATATTTGGAACAAATACCCCATCCATAACGTCAATATGGAACCAATCCGCTGCAGAATGGTTTATCATTTCCACATCACGCTGGATATTTGCAAAATCACATGACAATACAGAAGGTGCAATAAGTAGACTCATTTTTTTATTTTTCTTCAAATTTAGTTAGAATCATTCGTTCATGATGTTCAGAAACTCTTCATCTCTTAAATAAATATCAGGGTAAAAAATAATATTTGTTCGATCAGCATAAACAGTGCGATACTCAACATAAATGGGTACCGGATCAATGATTTTTATGCGATAATTTTCATTCAAATTCAATAAGCTATCGAACATTAGGGCAGTTATTGGATTTCTTTTTGTTCGAACAGAATCATAATTCAATATTACTTTTGCAATACTGTCAGGATATTGACAACGCATACACCCATGAGAAAATGCACGAATATTCCTACTGAACAAATGTTTTGAGGGCGTATCATGCATATAAACACTGTATTTACTGTGGAATTCAAATTTTAAAACCCCAAGACTATTTTTAGGACCAGGTTGCTGAACTAATTTATAAGGAAATGTATTTTCTTTCACTCTAGACCAATTAATAGAGTAGGGGCTGACTTCATTGTCTCCTTTAAACAGTTTATAATTATTGTTTGCTAGATAAGCGGTATTTCCCTTTACAGAGGGTAAGACTTCTTTCCCAGCTATTGAGTAAGGGACATTCCAGTATGGGAAAATTACAATTTCATGAATACGAGATGAAAGCTCCGGTGTTTCATGACCTACTTTACCAACTATGATCCGGTGTATTGCGCGAAGTGTGTCTTTGATCACAAGTCGCAAAACATACTCAGGAATATTAATGCCTAAATATTTTTCTGGATAAGGACTTCGGCTGCGCAATTTGTCCAAGGTAAGAGCTGCTCGCATAACCTTATGTTGATTGCTTTCATTTAAGGCTTGAGAAGTGTTTTCTCCGATAACAGCATCTGCTTTAATGGCATTAGCTATTTGGAATTGAGTTAATGCGGTATTGAATGCTTCTACTGAAGTATCACTTTCAATTAAATATTTTTTAGCGATTAAGGACTCACGAGCATTCGCTGCATTGCTAATAGAATCATCTTTTTCTATATTGATTTTAAATATTGTGTTATCCGTTCCATGATTCAAACAGAATCCATAAGTCTTATTAGCTAAAAAACGATAGTTAGTATCTTTACTTCCTTGATTCAGTATTATCTTGTCCATAATCAAAGTATCGCGCTGGGCTAATAGTGAATCCAAGGATTCAATTGTAATAAAATTCCAAGGCTTATATTGCTTTAGCTTATGATCAATAAAGCCATTTCTCAGATCGAACACCATAGAAGCTAGCTTTGCTGTAAGAAGAATTTCTTCTTCAATCCAGATTATTTTTCGTTTTTGAGCACCGTGAATAAGCCTGTTTTCTGGGATACCAAACCATAAACTTCTTTGCATAACATGCCTCAGCTGCAATCCTTGTGGTGAAATCATTGAATCATTTACCCACGTGGGCTTAAAGGCTCTATTTTTATAATATTCGTTAAGCCAAATTGATTGTTGTTCGCTAAACCCCATATCTGCTAGGTATTCTGTTTCCAAAGCTTTTTGAAGTTTTAGACTGAAAGGAATAGTATCATTTTGAAAGAAATCAATAGAAACAGGCTGGCCCTCCTCAGAGCACGATGAAAGAAAAAGAATACTTAATGCAAATAGGTATAAAAAACGCATCGAGGATTATATCATTAAATGACTAATTTTGTATTTCAATTTTTAGAAAGATAAACTTAAAAAGTTAATGACTAATCAATTACTTATCAGTTTTTTAATGATTATAATAATTGTGACTGTTATTGTTTCATTGAATACTTTTAATAAACAGCGATTCTTGAATAAATGGGTTTATTCTCCATATAGAGTAAAGCATGAAAAAGAATATTACCGACTTTTCAGTCATATGTTTATTCATGCAGATAGTGTTCATTTGATATTTAATATGATGTCACTGTATTTTTTAGGAAGTTTCCTTGAAAGTGCTTTTATAGATTTCTATGGTTTAGTTGGTGGGGAGATTCATTTTATAATCCTATATTTTTTTGGTGGATTATTTTCGACATTAATCCCTTTCACCAGAAATCAAGACAATCCTAACTACCGCGCATTAGGTGCCTCAGGGGCAGTTTCAGCCGTTATTTTTGCAGCTATTATTTGGAATCCAGAAATGCAATTATCGATTTTATTTTTGCCTATACCTATTCCGGCTTATATTTTTGGTCCTATATATCTTGCTTTTGAATATTGGGCGGACCGGAGAGGGGGCACCGGAATAGCCCATGATGCGCACATTGGCGGAGCTATTTTCGGTGTGATTTACGTTTTAATTATTAATATTGAAAAAGGAAAAGAGTTCCTAAGTATAATTTTTGGTTAGAAGATGCTTTACATAAACAACAACGGTACAATACTATCAAATGATGCCCCAACTATTCAGGCTGGAAACAGAGGTTATGTATATGGTGATGGGGTATTTGAAAGCATAAGAATAATGAATGGTATGCCATTAAATATGGATAATCATATTAGAAGGCTACTAGAAGGAGCAAAAGCAATCAAAATGCGTCCCGCAAGTTTTTATACTACCCAATTCTTCGAGGATAAGATCATTGAATTATGTCGAAAATCAGAAATAAAAGAAGGTGCACGCTGTCGAATATCCCTTGATCGCGTAACGGGTGGAGCTTACAAACCAGAATCCAACGAAGCCACCTATTTTATTGAGGTTTATCCTTATGAGTCGAATAATTTTGAGTTAAATTCCAAAGGAATTGAAATAGACTTGTATACCGACATTAAGAAACAAAAAAATCACTTGTCCAATTACAAAACTAAAAGTGGGTTGGTCTACGTAATGGCTGCAATCAATGCCACGGAAAGAAAACTTGACGACTTATTGATAACAAATGATAAAGGAGGTATTCTGGAAAGTTCAAGCTGCAACGTTTTTGTTGTCAGCAATGGTGTTCTATACACACCTGGACTAGATGAGGGTTGTTTGGCTGGAACCATGCGTATGCAGATAATTAACCTTGCAATCAAAAATAATATAAAGGTTTACGAGTGCAATATTTTACCACAAAACCTATTGGCAGCAGATGAAATATTTTTTACCAATGCAATAAGAGGAGTTAATTGGGTAAGTGGTTATCGTACAAAACGTTATTTCAATAATGTTTCTAGAAAATTGGTTGCCTTATTGAATGAATATTGGGAAAATATCCTCTCAGAAAAATAGGGTTGACGTTTGTTAACAGATTTATACCGATCATTTCGAAATAAAAGCCTAACTTCACTTTCTTAAATTACGAAGCAATCAAATTCAAATTTTGTTGATAACGCTATATTTAGGGAAGTCAAGGTTCACTACAGAAACTATTTAACATAATATTTAAACGATAAATCGAATGGCGAAATCGCAAGAGACATTCAGTAAAAAAGAAAAAGAAAAACTGCGTCAAAAAAAACGTCAGGATAAATTGATTAAAAAGGAAGAACGTAAGGCAAATTCTTCAAATGGAGATTTAGATAGTATGATGGCCTATGTTGATGAGTTTGGTCGTATATCTGATACGCCACCAGATCCTACTAAAAAGAAAACAGTTATTAACGCAAGTTCTATTGAGATAGGAGTTCCAAAGCGTGAGGACGAACCTGAGGAGCAAATGCGTGAGGGTAAGGTTACGTATTTTAATTCAGCAAAAGGATATGGTTTTATTAAAGATCTTAAATCACAAGAAAATGTATTTGTTCATGTGAATGGTTTATCAGAAACTATAGCAGAGAACGATAAGGTTACTTTTGAGGTTGAACATGGCCATAAAGGATTGAATGCTGTGAACGTTAAAAAGGTATCTTAATATCTCCTAGATATAATTGTCCTATAATTAATATTATGTTAAATAGTATTAAAAAGAGATTCTAACTTTCAAAGTCCCTTCGCTTGTTTTTGTTATTTGATAATATCTAAACCAATGTTACCTCGCGACGACCAGAAAATATACAACCAATTGTTTTGGAATGATTTTCGAAAATTTATGGGAGCAAACAGGTCAACCAATGGAAGAAAAATGAATTGGTTGAATTATCCCTCCGATGTAAAGGATATCTACATCCGACTTCAAACTGATTCCAACTCTGCTAAAATATGTTTTGATATTCAAAGTCGAGATTCAGGAATTCGATCCTTAATGTGGGAACAAATGTCTGAATTAAAAAAGATCATGGAAATTAAAATGAATTGTCAAGGAGAATGGATAGAGCAATTATACAATAATGAGGGAAAAGTTATTTCTCAAATTAAATGGGAGAAAAAAGGGTTGAACTTTTACGATGAAAATCAAAAATTAGAGATATTTGAGTTCTTTAAGGAAAAACTAATCGCCTTTGATATATTTTACCAGGAATTTAAAGAAGTTATTATAAATCTCGCTCATTGAGCGGTAAATATTAATTTTGAGAAATGATTATTCAGTATATGCAATCTTACCTATTTCTTCTTTCAATCGTTATCTCCACTATTAGTTGGTCTCAAACGAATATTTTATCAACTGATTTTCAATCAGGAATCCCCATCAGCTATAGTATTGTAGATAATGATGGGAATTTACCTGACAATCAAGTTTCTATTTACACTTCTGCTTGGATTGTCATTTCTGACCCTGAAGATACGGCTGATTCAGTTGCCTCATCTACCTCTTATTTTAGTCCGAATGGAGTTGCGGATCGTTGGTTAATTACTCCTCCCCTTTCTCTTGGTGCCTATGGAAATTCAATCGAATGGCGGGCGAAATCAAAAGATGCATCTTACCCTGATGATTATTTGGTAATGGTTTCAGAAACTGATACAGATATTACAAGTTTTACGGATACTATAGGCTATATAATTGAAGAAAATTTTGAATGGACAAGTCGTTATGCAGATTTATCTTCATTCGGTTATAATAACCAAACAGTCTTTATTGCTTTCAGAAATATTACTGATGACGGATTTGTTTTATTTCTTGATGATATAAAAGTATGGGTTGAAGACCCAGCTAGTATTGCTGAAATATCCAATAATTCGGTAAATATATACCCCAATCCGGTTAATGATATTCTGACAGTTGAATCCATTTCAGCGATTGAAAATATACTTTTAACAGATGCAAATGGTAGTGTAATAGTAAATACAAATGAATCAACACTTAATTTAACAGGCATTAATCCAGGCCTCTATAATTTACTTGTTATGACTGAAAAAGGTGCAGTTTGGAAAAAGGTAATAAAATTCTAAAGCTCTGGAAAAGGGACAAGTACCATTGTATAGTTTAAATCAGATTGCTTTGTAGGTTCTAAAATAAGCGTGTCTATATTCGAAATATAAACTTGAAAATCCCATTTTTCAGCTAGAAAATAGAGTGACAATGTCATATATTCTGAGTCTAGTGAGTAAGCACCTTGTTTTCCAACGAAATCCCCTAATGTTTTCATGGGTTGAAATACGCATCTTCCTGAATTGTAAAAAATAATGACATCTTTATCAAGATTTATTCTTGGAGCAAGATTACTATCTTTAAAAATAACTTTATCAACCATCCAAACCTTGCTATTCATATCATGAAGGAGGTTGTCTTTTTTTACAGGTTTCAATTCTATACCTGAAGAGCAAGAAGTGCAGCACAATAATGCGACTAGGAAACAGAAATACAAAATTTTCATTAAAGAATCATTTCGTTCTTCACTAAGAGATTGTAAATGTCATTGGAAACGGAATCTTTGAATTCTGGCTTCAGTCTTTGTCTCCAAGTAGCCCCTTCAATTAATTCTACAGACTGAAACTTATATTTTTTTCCATCCCATTTAAACAAACAATTATAGAAAATGATTTCACCATCAACATTATCATTGAATCGCAAAATAAGATCGTAATAATGTAATTGTGAAGGACGAGTTCCGATTAAATTGGCAACAAAGGTGTTTACCTTTGTTAGTTCACCTTTTTCACGCACAAATGCGACTGTTCTTCTTAGTTTGATTCCGCCAACCTTTGATTTAATTTGCAAAAGGAATGCATTTTCTTCCTTGCTATCATCCTTCATTGGTAGAATTCTAAAAAATCTAGGAGAACAAACTGGTTCCATATAATTAGCTGTATCCTTTTGAAATTCAGAACAAATTTTAAGTTCTTTTAATAGTTCCTTGTGTTTTACATCTTCAAATTCACTCTCATTAAACAATGTTTCCACCCCTTTAAATTGAGCGACTTCTTGGGTTGTAATTTTCTTTTTTTTGATTGGAGACTCATCTTCTGAGCATGCAGCGACTAAAAAAAGAAGAATTAAACTAAAATAACTTTTCATTGTATGAATATTAAAAATATACTTTTTTATTATTTAGAGAAAACTTTCGACGAGTATTCAAAAGCTCGTCTAAATTGTTCCATTTTTATTCCTGTAGGTATTGATGATATATCAAACCAATCTAACATTAATTCTGTTGGCATATTTCCGGTTAAGTCATCTTTTGCCATAGGACACCCCCCGTATCCCTTTATTGCGCCATCAAAACGACGGCATCCTGCATCGTATGCAGATTTAGTTAATAGTTGAGCATTTTCTGAACGGGTATGCAGATGTGCTCCAAATTCAACTTGCGGAAGAGATGGGATTAATTCTCGGAATAAATAGCTCACAATTTCTTGGGTGGCTGAGCCTATTGTATCACTCAATGCTTGAATAC
>CAMATR010000098.1 GCA_945861175.1 Chitinophaga pinensis
TATCCATATCCATATCCCTTACCTTTCATATTTACACCATTCAGTAGGACTGCCATTGTGCCAAGTTTATTTTCCTTGAACAACTTTTGTGGTAAGTAAAGACTTCTTTTATCGATAAAATTTGCCCTTACAACGTAGATGACTAAATCTGCAAAACCACAAACTAAAAGAGTATCTGAAACTAATCCAAGGGGTGCAGTATCTACTATGACATAATCAAATCGCTCCTTGAGCAGATCAAAAAGTTGATTCAAACGCCCCCTCATCAATAGTTCAGATGGATTGGGTGGTATCGTTCCTGACAAAATATAAAAAAGGTTTTCATCATTATCATCCTGAATCAAGATATCGTCCAATTCCAAACTTTCGTTCACTATAAAATCCGAAACACCTGCATTGCCAGAAATGTTGGCATATTTATCCAACGTGGGTATCCTCAGATCCATTCCAATTACTACAGTTTTCTTGCCAGAATTAGAATAAATATGGCCCAAATTGAGCGAAACAAATGATTTTCCTTCTCCTGCAATTGTAGAGGTGATTAGGATAGTTTTGCATTTACCCGCCTCACCAATAATAATAAAACTGATATTGGATCTTACTAAACGAAAAGCCTCTGATATCATAGATTTAGAATTTCTAAATGCAATAATTTTCTCCTTCTCTTCATTGATTGGTACCTCACCAACCAAAGGTAAATTCAGTTCATCTATATCCTTGGAATCATGAACTTTTGAATCCAATAATTCCCAAATATAAATCCAACCTGTAGGGATAATTAACGCCAATAGAAAAGCACCTAAAAAAATAATTTTTTTCTTGGGAGAAACTGGTTCTCCATCACAATAACTATAATCAATCACTTTTGCATTACCAACTGCTGCAGCTAGAGCGATTTCATTTTCCTCCCTTTTTTGAAGTAGATAGATATAAAGCGTTTCCTTTATTTGTTGTTGCCTTAAAATATTTCTGTATTCCTTTTCATACTTTGGAACAGATGCAATTTTAGATTTGTATAAATTCTCTTGAGCATTGAGTGTATTCAGCTGTAATTTCAAACTAGATTTTAAATTCCTGAGACTTTCTATAATAGAAGCCTTTAAACTAACTAACTGTCCATCAATTCGCTGAACTGCCGGATTTTTGTCTCCGGAACTTTTTAAAAGACGATTCCGTTCAAGAACTTGTACATTGTATTGATTGGTCATCTCAACCACAGACTTATCCTCAAAACCTAAATTAGCTGGCAACAACGCCTCATTATCTTGATTTTCTCGAATGTAATCGTTCATGTAATTCGCCAGATTCATTTGAATTGTGGCTTCTGTGATCGCCTGCTCTGCAGCGCTTTCTTTTGTTAAATAAATTGCAGCATCTGATGTGACATCTACCAACTGGTGCTGAGATTTAAACTCTTGACCTTGCTCTTCAACGTCTGACAGATCAACAGTTATAAACTTCATTCGATCATTTATGAACTTAGTGGTATTTCTAGCAATCTCATTTTTATCATCAATTGCTCGAATTTCATGCTGATGGATTAATTCATTTAGTAATGCATTGTTCTTTTCTTTTACTTTTCCTTTGATTTTCAGCAATATAACATTAGCATCTTTGTTGACAGTTTCCGCAACTAATTCTTTATGAATACTTGTTACAACCTTTTCAACTGGAATTATATTAACGATGAAAGATCTTCCAATCCACTTAGAAAAATAAATTTTTGATTTATTAAATACAATTTTTCCAATTTCTGTATTAACAGGCATTTCAAATTGAAAAACACCTAATTCCTCGCCCTTAGCGTTGGATAGTAAATAATTCTTTTTATTCAGTATTGTCAATTCAAAACTAATCTCTTTTGAATGAAGCAACGTATCATTTTTAACTGATGAAATTGAAAATGGAGCATCCAAATAAAATTCTGTGGATTTAAATCCTGTTCTTTTTCCTAACGCGATAATTTCCTTATTCAACTCAAGGTTTTTTACCGCCGTTTCAATTATCGTTCGTGACTTAAAAATTTCAATTTCATTTTCAATGACACTTCCTCCTCCAAGCAATCCAATGTCTTTGAACAAAGCCATTTCAGAAAATCCTGAACCACCCTTTTCATCTTTGATTAAAACAGAAGCTTTTGATTCATACAACGGAATGGAATAACGGAGGTATAGAAATGCTAAACCCAACGAGACCAATAAACTAAGAACAAACCACCTCCAATGAAAAATGTATTTTTCAATTATCTCTCGGAGATTTATTGCTTTTTCATCACTCAATTGATTGTTTTCAGAATTCAAATTTACACCAGACATTTATCGTGTTAATAGGGTAATTGTAGTAACTATTAATGAAGTCAACGAAATAAAAATAGGACCAGTTGTACGCCATATAGTAGACTCTGTTCTGGCCGTTACATTTGGCTCAACATAAACCACGTCATTCTGACTTAAATAATAAACGGGAGAATTGAAAAGATCTTTTGATGTTAAATCAATTCTATACTCTGCTTTTCTTCCGTTTATATCGCGAATTACCAACACATTCGTTCTCTGACCCGTCATCTTCAAATCACCTGCTAAACCAATCGCTTCCAATAAAGTAATTCTTTCATTTGGAATTTTATAGGTGCCTGGGGCCCTAACATCACCTAAAACTGTGACCTTGTAATTCAAAATTTGTATTTGTACAACCGGATTTTTCAAGTATTCACTCAATTTACTTTGTATGAGTTGTATTGCTTCCATGCGACTTAAACCTCCCAATTTAATCTCACCAATAAATGGCATTATCACCATCCCATTCGCATCAATCAAATAACCATAAGGAGCTGGATTACCCATTGTGTAACCATTGTTTACTGTTTGGGGGATACCCGCCGTAGGCAAGTTAAATGGTGTAACTGCATCCGGTTCTTCACCAGTAACAATGATTGATAAAAAGTCGTCTGACTTGAATATAGGAGTATAGTTAGTGTAACTCGTAGCTGTAGTATCTGAAATGGTTTTATGAAAATAAACTAATTTCTCCTTTGTTTTGCATGAATTTAAACTCAGTGCACAAACCAATAAAAAAAAATGTAATCCAAACTTTTTCATTCAACCAAATCGCTTTGTTGCAAATGTAAAGATTTTAAAGGAATTAACTTTAAAGTATGAAGGCTTTACAATCATCAAAACGGTACAAAAGTTCATCAACGTGCTTTTTCGTCTCCGACGAACATGTTCCAAACTGTTTTATATATTATTTTAAGATCTAGCAAGAAACTCCAATTTTCGATGTACCATATATCCAAATCTACACGTTTCTGCATATCCTCCAACAGCTTTGTCTCACCGCGACAACCATTCACCTGTGCCCAACCAGTTATTCCTGGTTTTGCAAAATGACGAACTAAGTAATTGCTAATTAATTCTGAATACTGTTCAGTGTGCTTTAACATGTGAGGCCTCGGACCAACCACAGACATAGATCCCCAAAGAACATTGAAAAATTGTGGCAACTCATCTAAATTTGTTTTTCTCATAAATGCGCCAAGTTTCGTAATTCTCGGATCGTGTGAAGTGGCCTGAAGTTCATCTGATAATGAATTGACACGCATTGTTCGAAATTTGTAACAGGTGAATGTATTGTTATCTTCTCCGGTTCGAGATTGCTTAAAGAAAATTGGCCCACTCGAACTCAATTTAACAAGAAGCATAAGAATTGGAAATAACCAAGAACCTATCAATACAATAACTATAATCGAAAATAATATATCAAAGATCTTTTTTTGGACTCTTTTCAGTGGTTTTTCAAGTGGTTCATTGCGCAATCTAAGTACTGGTAAATTATCATAATAATCAATATTAACTCTTCTAGACTTTGTATATGAGTGAAATTGAGGGATAAATTTAATTCGGACGAGATGACGATCGCATAGATTAATCAATTCGACCATTTTTGAATTTTGATCCATTGTGAGTGCAACATAGATTTCATCGACACTATAATCCCTAATGAATTCTTCTATATTATCTAATTTTCCCAAGAAAAAGAATTCATCATTCATTTTTTCTGGAGCTATTGAATCAACGAATCCGAGAATTCGGTAACCGTAGGTTAAATCAGAGACAAGTATTTTGGCAATTTTAAAACCATTGTCATTGGCCCCTACAATTAAAACATTTCTATAGTTGTACCCTAAGGACCTAGCATACTTTAAAATTCTAATAAACAGCACTCTAAAGAAAATTACACCACAAAAAAATGTCAAATAAAAGTAGAGCATTCGAAGTCTCGAAATATCAGAATACTTGAGAAACACTATAAATAAAGCTGTAATTAACGAATGAAACAAGATAAGTTTAGCAGACTTAGACAGAATAACTTCTATTCTTTCAACACGGGATATCTTGTATGCATCACTAATCACAACAAGTAAAATCCAGAGTATATTTGAAAAGAGTAAAATTGTTTTTACCTCTTGGTTCATTAGATTATCTAAGCTTCCAAATCGCAGATAGAGAGAAAAAAAGTATGAGAAGTTAAGCAATAGAACATCCCATAACAGAAACACAGGTTTAATGTAGCGAGAGAAACGGTAAGAAGCAAATAGTCGCAAAAGTGGCATTGCAGTATAAGTTATTAGCCTTACTAGTAAGTCCAAAGCAAATATAGTTAAAACTTATTTCATGCCAATTAGTTGAGATAATGGTTGGTAATATTTCAAAAATGATTCAGTTTTTTTCATTCAACTAAAGAATTCATTATATGCACGAAATGGTCTTGGTAGTCATTAATTATTTTATCCCAATTATATATTTCTCTAACTTTATCAATGTTATTTACTAAAACCAAAGTGAATTGGTCTTTTTTGGAATTATTTAAAATTTCTTTTACATTTTCTGTCGATTGGAAATATAAAGCATCATCTCCTAAAATTGCCTTATTAAAAATGTTGTCATGCGCGCAAATCAAGGCTGATGATGCCATCGCTTCAAGTAAAGATGGATTTGTTCCTCCTACCGTGTGTCCATGAAAATAGAGATTCGAATAAAAACGCAGGTTATTGAGAACTTCTTGATTATAAATCCCTCCCAAAAATTGAATTTTACTTTGTGATTTGAATTTGTGCTTCAAGTATTCCCCAAATTTAGTCTCATGTTTTCCAATAACTAAAAATGGTCTAGAACCGGACGATTGGGAAACTCCATCTAAAATCGTTTCGATACTATTTTCAGGTTCCAGACGAGCGATGAGCAGATCGTACTCATATTCCCTTAAACTATATTCTCTTAGACTTTTCGGATTTGGATTTTCAAAAACGTGCGCACCATAGGGAATATATGTGGAACTTTTAGCATATTTCTCTTGAATATAATTCTGAATTCCAATAGAATCTGAGATCAAATGATCAGAATGCTTAATAGCCAAACTCTCTGCGTACTGAAGGAATTTCTGAACTTTTTTTGAATATTTAGTTCTTTTCCATTCCAATCCATCCATGTTTGTTGTAAGAATCGCTTTTTTTGGAAAAATGCGCGACCAAATGGAACTACTTGTATACCCTAGTTGCAGGATGATATCAAAATCACGTTTTCTCGCATCCAGAATACAATTAAGGTCGTAAACAAATTGACCGGCTGTTCCAATCTTGTCTTCAGGATCTTTGCAATGAATAATCCTTACTCCCTTAAACTCATTACCTTGAAAAGGATGTGTGTGGGAATTGTAGACAATTACCTCATGACCTTTTTGCACGAGTCCCACGGAAACATATTCTGCGAACTGTTCGAAACCGCCGTAATGGTTAGGAATTCCTCTGGTACCGATGATTGCGATTTTCATTGCCTAGATTTTAAAAGTTTTGCTGGAACACCTCCGATGATTGAATAGTCAGGAAAAGATTTATTAACGACCGATCCAGCTGCTACAATGCAACCTTTACCAAGTACAACACCGGCAAGTAATATAGCTCCTGCACCAATCCAACAATCTTCTTTTATAATTACTTCATTTCTCTTTTCCCCTTGCTGCTTTATTGGCTTCTGAAGATTGTCAAAAACATGATTTTCGCTAAATATCTTAACATCGGGTCCAATGATTACATTTTTGTTGATAGTTACTCCGCCTTGCCCACCAATGTAGGCTCGGGCGTTAATACCAACATTATCACAAATTATTATTCCCTTACCCAGATTTTGTATAACACCCGTACATATCAATATCGAGTTGCGTTGAATAGTTACGTTATCACCTATAGAGATTCCCATTACTCCTAAAGCATTTATATAAACATTGTCCTCTATAATAAGGTTAACACCTGCTTTTAGATGAGCTTTATGATCAATAGTAACACTTTTTCCTATGAATAAATTTCCTTTGGTTCTAATTCCAAAAATTCTTGAGACCCACCCCCTTGATTGCTGATAAATGCGCTTCTTAATTATTAATACGAAATCCACGAACAGAATATTCTTGTCTATGGTATAATTGTTATCTCTCTTAATCTTTCTTACATAATTCTGAATTAGAGATATAAATTTGGATCTAAACCCCATATCTGTCTTTTAAAAGATTTATCAGTCCATTTGTGGATTTTTCCCATGAAAATTCTTTCGCTCGAAGAATTGATTTTTGAATTTGTTCCTCCCTTTTATTTTCATTTTCCAATAATTCTTCTAAAGCTTCCATAATCTCAGATGGCTTTTGCGCGTCAACATATATACCTGCGAAATCGCATACCTCCGGAATTGATGATGAATCTGAAACGACG
>CAMATR010000099.1 GCA_945861175.1 Chitinophaga pinensis
ATTCATCGGCCGTAGTGACTGAAAACTCATCAATCTTTATATAGCCTATTTTTTTATTGATCATATAAGTGCTCACCACCGATTCAATCGGAATCATGCCCCGCAAAATACGCTTATTAACCACTTTTTTGTTTCGAAGAAGACGCACACTGACTGTAGTGTTTTCTTTACCTTTTAGCAAGGACATCACTTTTTCGTTAGAAATCTTTTTCCCTGTCACTTTTTCCCCGTTTACCTGTATGATTCTGTCACCTGATTGAACGCCAGCGCGCTGTGAGGGAGAACCAGGAATTATGTTTGTAACACAAATAGTATCCCTTAAAATCATGAAACGAACTCCTACTCCTCCGAATTGGCCTTGTATTGATTCATTTACTGATTGCAGGTCTTTTGCAGAAATATAATTGCTATGAGGGTCAAGCTTATGTAGCATATCCGAAATAGTTTCTTCGAAAAGAACATCACCATTTAAAGTATCAACATACTTTTCGTTTAGCACATTGATAATGTCCTGCATTTTTTGGTGTTTCTGCTGTCCTGAGGTTCCAGAAAAAGAAGCCTCCGAAGAGTTTAGTATGTCTCCAAGCCATAAGCCAATAGCCAAAAAAATAGATAATAAAATAGGAACTAAATAGTGATTTTTTGAATTAAATATCATCTTCAAGGTTTTCAATTTGTAACAAAGCAACCCCTGCATCTTTTAAGAAATTTATTCCTTCGGTATCTTTGTAAGAATTTTTATAAACCACTCTATTTATGCCAGCTTGAAGTATAAGCTTGCTGCAATCTTTGCATGGAGAGAGCGTAAGATACAACGTGGCCCCCTTGCAATTATTTGTTGATTTAGCCACCTTCAATATTGCATTTGCTTCTGCATGAAGAACATACCAATGGGTATTTCCGTCTTCATTTTCGCAACAATTGTCAAATCCAGCAGGGGTGCCGTTATAGCCATCGGAAATTATCATGGCGTCTTTTACGATAATTGCCCCAACTTTTTTTCTTTTGCAATGAGACAAATTTGACCAAGATTCTGCCATCCGCAAATAAGCCTTGTCATAACGCAGTTGTTTTAAGTATTCTTTTTCTTCCATAACGATGATTCAAAGGTAGTTATTTTACATTGGTGAAACGATAACCAACTGCTCTAATAGAATGAAAATAAATAGGATTCTTAGGGTCAATTTCAAAGAGTTTCCGAAAATTTAGAATATAATTATCAATAGTCCGAGTCGTTGGAAATTGGTCTTTTCCCCAAACTTTATCAAGAATTTCGTTCCGTGATATTACAATTCCCTCTCTTTCTGAAAACAATCGAAGCAGTTCAATTTCTTTCTTTGAAAGCATCATTGAAGCTCCATTTTCAGGATTATTTACTATGAACGTTTCAAAATTTACTAATCGACCACCAATACTTATTTCATCTTGCAATGATTTGCGCTTATTGGAAGATCCCTCAGATAAAATGCGCACTCTAAGCAACAATTCTTCTAAGTCAAAGGGTTTGCTTAAATAATCGTTGCCACCAAGCTTTAATCCGGCAATACGATCTTCTGTTGTCCCTTTTGCTGATAGAAAAAGTATTGGTACATCGGAAAATTTGCGAATCTCATTGCAGATATCAAGCCCACTGACTTCTGGCAGCATAACATCTAAAATTATTAGAGCATAATTATTAAAATCAGCAGCTTTATTAATAGCTTCTCGACCGTTGTGTATAATTGTTGTTTGATAGCCCTCCAACTCTAGATTGATTTTGATCAATTCAGCTATACTTTTTTCATCTTCAACAACACAGACCTTAAACATTCAAAATGAAATTAATTAAATACAAGCATAAAACTATTAAAAATTAAAAAATGAAAGTGCATCAGATTTTCAAACCGTGCAAAGAACTTAGGCCGTTTCTGTTCATAAACCATTAATTTTTTCACCACTCATCTTAATTCAAACCCTTTTTTTAGACTAATTTCGCACTTTCTTTTTCCAATCCATTATGAGTTCAAATAAAAAAATCAAGGCAGCATTAATTTCGGTATTTGATAAAACAGGGTTAGCCCCAATTGTTCGGGAGCTTCATCAAAAGCAAGTAACAATATATTCAACAGGAGGCACACAAAATTTCATCGAGGAAATGAATATACCTGTTCAGCGAGTTGAAGACCTTACTTCTTATCCATCGATTCTTGGAGGTCGAGTGAAAACCTTGCATCCAAAAGTGTTTGGTGGAATTTTAAACAGACGAGATCTTTCTGAAGATCAAGCGCAGATTGCTGAATTTGAAATACCTGAGATTGATTTGGTTATTGTAGATCTATACCCTTTCGAAGCAACTGTGGCATCCGGGGCTGATCATAAGGCAATTATTGAGAAAATTGATATCGGTGGAATATCTTTGATACGTGCTGCAGCGAAAAACTATAATGATGTTGTAATTCTTCCCTCACAAGCCCAATACGCGGCATTCTTGGCAATCATTCAAACTCAAAATGGAGAAACAACAATCGAGCAACGTGAATCTTTTGCTCGAGACGCATTCAACGTTTCGTCGCATTATGACACACATATTTTTAAGTATTTTGATAAAGGGGAAAGTGATGTTTTAAAGGAGAGCATTCAAGACTCTCAAGTGCTTCGTTATGGAGAAAACCCTCATCAAAAGGGGGTTTTTCATGGAAATCTAAATGAAGTTTTCGATAAATTGCACGGAAAAGAATTGTCATATAATAATTTACTCGATGTGGACGCCGCTGTTGCATTAATGTCGGAGTTTAAAAATGACGACCCAACGTTTGCTATTTTGAAACACAATAATGCTTGTGGTATAGCTTCGCGGAAAACAATAAAAGAGGCTTACGAGGCGGCTTTGGCTGGAGACCCTGTTAGCGCCTTTGGTGGGATATTAATTTCTAACCAATATATTGATGAGGTCACGGCGGTGTCCGTAAATGAGCTTTTTTGTGAAGTGATCATTGCTCCTGGATACGAAGAGAAAGCACTTAATTTGTTGATGTCAAAAAAGAACAGAATTATTTTAGTGCAGAAGGAGCTTACTTTACCAACACGACAATTCAGAACAATACTAAACGGTGTTCTAGAACAAGACAAAGATTTGCTACTAGAAACAAAAGAAAATTTAGAGCCTAGAACAAGCAAAAAACCCACTTTAGAAGAAATAGAAGATCTTTTATTTGCGAACAAACTAGTGAAACATACAAAGTCGAACACAATTGTAATTGCAAAAGGAAAACAATTGCTTGCAAGCGGCACTGGACAAACCTCTCGCGTAGACGCATTGCGACAGGCAATTCATAAGGCTCAGTCGTTTAACTTTGATTTGCAGGGAGCCGTAATGGCTTCAGACGCCTTTTTCCCTTTCCCTGATTGCGTAGAAATCGCCGATAAAGCTGGGATTACTGCGGTCATTCAACCAGGGGGATCAATCAAAGATGAGCTTTCCATTGAATATTGTAATTCAAATGGTTTGGCAATGGTATTTACAGGTAATCGGCACTTCAAACATTAAAAGAAAAATTTTGATCAAATATTGAAACAAAAAGCCGATTTTTACGAAAACAAACAAGATATTTTAAAGCACTTTAAAAAAGGCAACGACAAAAAATGGGTTTATTTAGCTTTTTAACGCAGGAAATTGCAATCGATCTCGGAACGGCGAACACGCTTATCATCATGAATGATAAGGTGGTTGTTGACGAACCTTCAATTGTTGCGAGAGATATTCAAACAGGAAAAATTGTTGCGATTGGTAAGAAAGCGCAGCAAATGCATGGTAAAACACACAAGTTAATTGAAACTGTCAGACCACTAAAAGATGGTGTGATTGCAGATTTCCAAAGTGCAGAACAAATGATTCGCGGAATGATTAAAATGATCAATCCAGGAAGAAGCTTATTCAATCCAACTTTAAGAATGGTAATTTGTATTCCTTCGGGCATTACAGAAGTTGAAAAACGTGCCGTTCGAGATTCAGCTGAACATGCCGGAGCTAAAGAGGTTTACTTGATTCATGAACCAATGGCAGCTGCTATTGGAATTGGGATAGATGTTGAAGAGCCAATGGGAAATATGATTATTGATATTGGTGGCGGTACTTCCGAGATTGCTGTTATTGCTCTTGGAGGAATTGTTTGTGATAAGTCTATCCGTGTAGCAGGGGATGATTTCACGAATGATATTGAAGAATATATGCGTCGTCAGCACAATATACTTGTCGGTGAGCGAACGGCAGAACAAATTAAAATTGAGGTGGGGGCAGCCCTACCCGAGCTAGAGTTTCCGCCTGAAGATTTTGCAGTGCGCGGAAGAGACTTAATGACAGGTATTCCAAAAGAAATTATCATTACTTATTCCGAAGTGGCACACGCTTTAGACAAAACAATTTCAAAAATTGAAGAGGCAATTCTTAGTGCATTGGAAATGACACCGCCTGAATTATCTGCCGACATATATAAAACCGGTATTTATCTTGCCGGTGGCGGCTCTATGTTACGTGGTTTGGACAAGCGAATTTCAGCCAAGACTAAGCTTCCGGTGCACATTGCCGAAGATCCACTTAGAGCGGTAGCGCGAGGTACAAGTATTGCCTTAAAAAATATACACCGCTTCCAATTCCTTATTAGAGATTAATTTGAAAGTCCCGCAATAGATTTAGTGGGATTTTTTATCTTTGTGCATGCGAAATCTGATTGCTTTTTTTAGGCGTTTCCGAGTTTTTCTTGTATTTGTTGCTTTGCAAATTTTTGCACTGTCCATCTATTTTACTTTTTTAAATTTTCCGAGGGCACAATATCTGACTAGTGCATCAGCTGTTTCAGGAAGCATTCTAACCGTAAGAAATGATATTACCAAGCATTTTAATTTAAGTAAAAACAATGACCAACTACAACAGGAGAATATTTGGCTAAGACAGCAATTACCGAACAGTTTTCAGCGTTTGAGAAATAGGACATATGAAATCGATGATACATTGTTTCATCAACAATATCTTTACATTCCTGCTACGGTTATTAACTCAACGGTAACTAAAATGAACAATTATTTCACATTAAATATCGGCTATCGTCAAGGTATTAAGCGTGGAATGGGCGTGTTTTCTAATAAAGGAATTGTTGGTATAATTCACAATACAAGCGAACACTTTTCTGTTGTGAAGTCAGTTCTAACTGAAAACATCAACATCGATGTAATGATTCAGCCAATAGGGTTATTTGGGATCCTAAAGTGGGACGGAAAAGATGCTAGGAGAGGCTCTGTAACAGGAATATCCAACGATTTAAAGATTAAAAAATGGTCGAAAGTTGTTACACGTGGAGGGTCTGGTATCTTTCCTCGAGGATTAATGGTGGGGCATATTGAAAAATTGAATCCAGTAGAAGGCAAACCTCTTTGGGATGTTGTTATGCGTTACTCTGAGGATTACCGCTCTCTTCAGCGGGTTTATGTTATTAAAAATTTAATGCAGGCAGAACAAGACACCTTAGAAGCAGCTATTCCGGTTGACAAAGAAGAATGAATGACATAATTAAACATAGTATTCGCTTTGTTGCGCTTGTTATTGCGCAAGCATACATCCTTAATCAGTTAGAAATTGGCTTTGGTATTCAATTGATGGTATACCCTTTGCTAATATTTTTATTACCCTTTGAATTAGGACTGATATACTTAATGCTGATTGCATTTGTTATGGGAGTTTTAATAGATGCGGTTTCAAACACCTATGGGCTTCATACATCTTCACTTTTACTTTTCGCTTATTTACGCCCATTCATTATGAAGGTTTTTTCTCCTCGTGATGGCTATGAAAATCAAAGGGAAGGAAATATTTTTGAGATGGGACCTCGCTGGTTTTTATTTGTTTTTGGGACTTTGCTTGCTATTCATCATTTTTGGTTCTTTTTACTTGAAATATTTCGTTTTGACGAGTTCTTTTTTATACTACAAAAAACAATCTTAAGCCTTCCAATATCCTACATGCTTTGTTATTTCTTGCAAGCTTTGTTCGTCTCTAAGCCAAAGGAAAGATGAATTTCGATTCAAGGAAATATGTGTTAATTACTTTTTTTGTTCTTGTCGGGGTTATATACACCCTGCGTCTTTTTTACATGCAGGTCATCGATGATAGTTGGACTTTGCGCGCGCAAGAAATAGCAGAAAAAAGAAAGGAAATAACCCCCCCGAGGGGTGTTCTTTTTGACCGAAACGGAAAAAAAATAGTTGCTAATAGAACATATTATAATCTTATGATGGTAGAAGCCGACATGAAGAATTTTGATACTTCTGCATTTGCAACACTAATAGGCTGGACCGAAGATCAAGTAAGGGATCGGTTTGAAGCGATTAGAGAGGGGGAAGGAAAGTATTATAACAAGCACAGCGGCAAAACAACATCTAATTATCAAAAAATCAGAGCGTATTCCTTCATTAAAGAAATGACATTGGATGAAATCGCCCGAATAGCGCCGCACCTTGAGAATTTCCCGGGATTTTATGAAGAGGTAACTAGCATGAGAAGTTATCCTTTTGCAAACGGGGCAAATATTGTTGGATA
The DNA here is from genome assembly GCA_945861175.1 of Chitinophaga pinensis. Classification (GTDB taxonomy): domain Bacteria; phylum Bacteroidota; class Bacteroidia; order Flavobacteriales_D; family Crocinitomicaceae; genus M0103. Next base: position 6,569 of record CAMATR010000099.1, read on the forward strand.
TTTATCAGAAGTGAATAGAGAGGAGGTGGAAGAAGATCGCTTCTATAAGCCCGGGTACAATATTGGGAGAGCTGGAATAGAACGTTTTTACGAACAAGAGTTGAGAGGTAGAAAAGGAATAAAGTACATTGTTACAAGTGCATTGAATAATGTAATAGAGTCTTATTCAGGGGGTA
>CAMATR010000100.1 GCA_945861175.1 Chitinophaga pinensis
ATAAAAGGATGAAAAAACCGACTCTGTTACAGCATAATTTACATCATTTCCGATATAATCCATCAACGTAAATGGGCCCATTTTAAATCCTCCAAAAGTTGTCATTGCCCAATCTATTGTTGCAAAATCAGCTATTCCTTCTTCATAAATTCGCAAAGCTTCACCATAGTATGGCCGTGCAACACGATTTACAATAAATCCAGGAGTATCTTTGCAAACCACACCGATTTTCCCCCATTGCTTAATCAATGATTTTGATTTTTCCAATGTTGCGGTGGATGTTTGAACTGCAGGAATAATTTCAACCAATGGCATTATTGGCGCAGGGTTAAAAAAATGAATACCTATAATCCTATCTGAATGCTTCAAAGCAGCCCCAATTGATGCTATCGAAAGTGAGGATGTATTGCTAGCAAGTATACATTCAGGAGAAACAATTGCCTCCAATTGCTCAAACACCTTATTTTTAACTTCAAGATTTTCAATTATTGCTTCAATTACAAGCCCGCAATCTTTAAATGCATCAATGGATGTTGCATAATGAATAGCTCTTTTGATTTGAATAACTTTTTCGTCTGAAAGTTTTCCTTTTTCAATCATCCGGTTTAATACCTGAGCCAAGCTGGATTTTGCTTTTTCAAGCACATTATCATTTAGATCAACAAGCATTACTTCATGGCCGCATTGCGCTGCAATTTGAGCTATACCAGCCCCCATTGTTCCTGCTCCTAAAACTCCGATTTTCATGTTAATTAAAACTTTTAAGACGTTGGGTTAATTTATGTAATACAATCAAATTTATTATTTGCCTTTAAATACAGGCTTTCTTTTTTCCAAAAAAGCATTGACACCTTCATGAAAATCAGAGGTCTGACCTGCTTCTGTCTGCAACCTTTCCTCCAATAATAATTGTTGAGTAAGCGTATTTGTAAAACTCTCATTAACTGCTTTCTTGGTCAGCCCTAATCCGCGCGTAGGCATTGATGCAACTGCCACTGCAAATGCTTCAACCTCAGATTCAAAAACATTATCATCGACAGCTTTATAAATCATATTTAATTGCTCAGCTTGCTCAGCTGTCACCTTTTCGCCTGTAAACATCAAGGCGAGTGCTTTCTGCATTCCAATTATTCTTGGCAGGAAAAAGGTTCCTCCTGAATCGGGTATCAACCCTATTTTTGAAAAAGCTTGGATAAAACTTGCACTTTTTTTAGCAATCGTCACGTCGCACGCTAAAGCAATATTTGCACCTGCACCAGCTGCCACGCCATTTACTGCTGCAATAATTGGTTTTTCAATCTTGCGAATTCTTTCAATTATCGGATTATAATGATCTCTAACAATAGATTGTAATTCAGGGCCGTCTGGATCTACCGCCTCTGCTAAATCTTGCCCCGCACAAAACGCTTTACCTTCTCCGGTTAAAACAATTGCCCGCACCTCATCGTTCATTTCACAATCGTCTAGTGCTTTTTGTAAAGCGATTGCCATTTCTCTATTAAATGAGTTGAATACCTCAGGGCGATTCAACTTTATTTCACAAACCCCGTTATTTAAATTAATGATTAATCCCATGGTTTAAAATTTGATACGAATATAAAAAGGGAATATGGAATAGAAGTGTGTTTTAACTAAAGTCCATATAAACCATTCATGCTTTTCAACCGAACAATAATTCGATCCCTTAAAATTTGCGGAGATACAACTTCCAATTCTCCTCCGTATGAAAGAATCCCTCGAATCAATTCCTCAGAGATAAAAACTTCCATTTCAAAGGTTGTTCTATTTTTCCCTTCTTTCAAAATAATCTGAGATGGATGAAATGGTTGTGAATCAATGTATTTTGCTGCAATATTCTCTGCTTTTAAAACGATTTTTTCAGGCCGACTCTTATTATCTGCTGTAATTCCTAGAGTATATTTGAAATATTTATCGGGATCAAAATCATTGGGTTTTTCAGCTACTTCCTCTGTTACAAGGAGTTCAGACATTCGATCCAAGGCATAAGTAATTATATCTTTTTTGTCCGCGTCAAATGAAATTAAATACCATCTGTTTCTATATTCTTTTAAAAGCAATGGTGTTACTTTTCTGACTTTAGGCTTACCCGTTATAAAACTGGTATATTCAAAAGTTGTATTCAATGAGTTCCTAACAGCCTCCAATAGTAAGGGCAAATAATCATTACCCCCACTAGAGACTGATGTTTCAAACTGCACAAATGAACCAAGGTCTTTGTCCTGAGGATTCGTAGCTATTGAGACACGATCTACGATTTTATCTATTGCATTACCAAATTGTTTAAACATACTGACATCCCTAAATTGTGTCAATGTTTTAACTGCAAATTTGATTGCGTTCAGGTCTTCCTCTGTGAGAGGAATATCATTAATAGAAAAATCAGGGTTTTCGTAATAATAACCACCATAACGTTTGCTGTAGCGAATTGGTGCATCATGCTCCATTTTCATTGCAAACATGTCTTTTTCGATGGTAGAATCGCAAATGTTAGTACCATCTGCCGAACCATAAAGTGACTCTTCACAAGCCTCACGCAGATTTTTTTTTGTAGGATAGGTTTTGTATTTATTACGAATACAACGATCAATAATCCTATAGCGAATAAGCGCGTTCTTGATATGAGGCATTACGCAGTTATTTTAGCGTGGTATCCAAATAATTCATAGAATTTTATTGCCTTCACGACTTCTAATGGAACATCATCCTCCCAACTAGAGGACCCCGCTCTAATTTTTGATAGGACATCATCAGACATTATATGCAATAAACGGTGGTCAAACTCTTTTATCTTTTCTAATTTATTCGTGTCCTTTAAAAAAGTAATCAACCCATTATATTTTTCTGGAATACGCAAATCCTCTAATTCGTACAAATCGCCTGTATCAACATTGTTAGCCGGATAAACAAACAACTTCATGTTATGTCCAAATCCCCTTCCGAATGCTTCAAGAAGTCCACCAGGAAGATTATCATAATAACGTTCATCAAATATTGTATGCAAATTATATATCCCTGCTATGACCCCCATTTTGGGGCCTTTTGCAATAGTCGATAAATAATCAATCATCTTATAATGCTTTAAGTAATTGGAAATCATTACAGTATATCCCAATGTCCCTAACAATTCAGCACGATCAACAAAATCTTTGACAGAAATTTTTCCATCTGCGATAAGATCCTTTAGGGTTAATTCAAACACGACATCCAAGTCCTCTTCATCAACACCTTCTTCCAGCAAAAATTGCTTCTTACCTGACTCTATCATGTCGATATGTACCTTCGTCACTGGTCTGAATCGCCCCCTCATTAATAGGATATTTCTTTTATATAATGCGGTGGCAGGTTGCAAAACATTTCCACACAAATCGAACATAGTAGCATCTGTGAATCCTCTTTTAACGAGGTTCAAAGCAATTATTCTGTTATCTGTTGTCTCGCAATCAGGGCCAGATACTCTTAGCATGTCTATTTCCATTCTGTCTCGAGGCAAGCGATGCACCAAATTTGTCAAAAATTCATCTAAATCATAAAAATGGAAATAACATGCATGAACCAAATTAACTCCCAAAATACCAAGTGCTTCTTGCTGACCTTTATGGCTGTTATCATGCATTTTAATATGCAAAATCACGTCGTTTGGTTCAGCTTGCAAATCCAATTGAAAACGAATCCCAACCCACCCTTGGCCCTGATTTGTTTTGTGATAATTCAGCGATTCAACGGTGTTACAAAATGCAAAAAACCGAGATTCCTTATATTTCGTAGGTAAACGAAACTTTAGTGTTTCATACTCCGTCTCGAGCATTGTAATTAATCTTTCTTCGCAGACATATCGGGAAGCTTCCCCATACATTGAGTCTGAAACCTTCATATCATAAGCGGACTGAGTGTATGCAATAGTGCCTGAACTACCCCCTGCTTTAAAGAAATTGGCTGCAACTTCTTGTCCTGCCCCAATCTCAGCAAAGCAGCCGTAAATGTCATTAGTAAGATTAATCTTCAGTGCTTTTTCTTCTGTTGTTAATCGTCTTTCGTCAATCATATTTGAAAAATTGCTGCAAATATATAATGTTATTTATTGGGGTCTTGAAAATCGGGGTTACTGATAAAGTCATAGTCTGTAAGTGTAAATAAGAATTTTTTGAGCAAATCTTTCTCCTGGCTATCTAATTGAACTCCACCAGATGATAGATGCTCCATAAGTGGGTCAATAGTTGGGCTGGAAACCAATTGACTTGAATAGTGTTCAATTACCTCATCCAAAGTGCCAAACCTTCCATCGTGCATATATGGGGCAGTAAGTGCAATATTTCTCAAGGTAGGTATTTTAAATCTCCCTATTTCATTTGGATTTCCGGTAATAGCGCCTCTTCCTATATCAGTAAACGTAGCGTCTAGACCATTGTTACTAAATTTATTAATGTGCATAAGGATCCCACTATGACAATGAAGACAATCGGCGCCAGTTAAACTTTTAAATAAATCATATCCTGCCCATTCCTCTGGTGAAATAGAAGAAAGTATCGCTTGATCATTGCCATTCAATGGAAGACTATTTTCAAATTTATACATTACATCAAACTTCGATGATCCTGAAATCATTGTTCGAATGAATTGAGCAATTGCTTTTGAAACCTTTGTAGAATCAATCCCTTTCTCTCCAAACGCTTTGAAAAACATGTTCCGATACTCTACATCTTGCTCTAATTTCACGACAGCATCTCCCCACTCTTGGTGCATTTCTATAGGATTTGGTACAGGCTCCAAAATTTGATCTTCCAAACTTTTAGCACGACCATCCCAAAAAAAGAATTTTTGCCACCCAAGGTTAATTAAAGCCATTGAGTTTCGATTTCCTTGAATACCGTTTATCCCTGTTGAAAATTGATTCGGATCAGAAAAAGAATTTTCAGGTGAATGGCAGCTTGCACATGACATTGAATTATCGCCACTGAGGCGTTCCTCATAAAAAAGCATTCTTCCAAGGTCAACACCCTCCTTTGTCATTGGATTATTTTCAGGAATTACCATAGAGGGAAAGTGTGACGGAATTTCTAATTCATAAGGTGTAGGAATGTGTCCTATAACATCCTTTCTGCAAGAAATGAAAATTACGACAATACAAAAAATGGCAAATAGATATTTCACGATAATTGACTATAAGGGCGATAGTGCATCTTTTAAGTTTTGTATTACTTTAGAACTCAATTCTTCCTCGCCAACCATGGAATGAGAGGAATGTTCTGACTTTACGTCAATAGTTTGAGCCCCATTTTGAAGAAATTTCTGCATATCCAACTTTAAAGGCAACTGGAACACACCTTGGCTGACTTGCGACCAATTGTAACCACTTAATTCAACTGACTGAAGCAGATTATCCCCGCCAACATGAAAAACAACATAGTGGTTAAAATTGTCAACTCCATCATTTAAGGTATCTACTTTAGCCTCAACCTTTAAAAATATGTATCCCGGATTCCAGTCCCAATGCATATCATTAGCTACAATTATGTTTAGAGGGCTTGTTGTTGGCCAAACAGTTGGGTCATCGTGATTGTAAGCAAGGTCAACACCAAAGAATCCATTCAAGGATGGAAAATCAGCAGGTTTTCCTGGTTGTGTAATAAACGAGGTGCCATTTTCACGATAATCAAATAAAGCTGCTTGACAAAGCTCCTTAGAATTGTAACTCAAACTTGTGACATAAAATCGAATATCTGTGTATTGTAAATTATAACCCTCTGCTGTAACATAGGTTTGATCTAAATTTAAATTCATTGGCCCAAAAGTTGGTTGAATTGAAATTTTTAGCTGATCAACAACAACAGGAGTAGGTGTTGGAGTGGAATCCTTGCAGGAGCTCAATATTAAAAGAGCTGCAGCAGAAAGCAAGATTAAAAGGTTTTTCATTTAAAACAAATTTACAAAATTTAATTTTTACTTATATTTATTTTTTTAGAACCTTCCCGTATATAAACTATGAACAACCATCAAAAACCCTTAAAAGTATTAAATGCCTCAGCGGGAAGCGGAAAAACCTATAATTTGGTAAGAGAGTACCTACTTATTTTAATCGGTGAAAATATAGATTCATCCCGTTTTTCAAAAATGTTGGCCATGACTTTCACAAATAAGGCGGCTATTGAAATGAAAAATCGTATTATTCAAAAACTAGATGAATTGAGTTACCCAGATAAATATGGGAAAAGTTCAGAAGAATATGCCTCTAGCCTATCCAAGACACTTGGCATTAGTGCTCCAGAAGTGCATGAAAAAGCGAGAATATCTTTAAAAGGAATACTGCATCGCTATGAAGACTTCCATGTAATGACCATTGATAAATTCAATTTGAAACTTATACGCTCCTTTAGTCGTGATTTAGATTTGCCAGCAGAATTTGAAGTAATTCTCAATGAAGTCGAAATTATAGAGCAAGTTGTTGACATTCTAATGAGCCAATTAGGAAAAAAAGATTTAGAATCGCTTACTGATTTAATGATCGAATACGCAAAAGACAATATTGAAGAGGGGGAGCGCTGGAACTTTAGAGAGCAATTGATTGATTTTGGTTCTATACTGGCAAAGGAAAAAGATCAACCACTTATCGATAAATTATTGGAAATGGATTTTTCATCCATACGTCGCAAAGAATTAAACTCCAAAATAAAAGAGCAAGAGCAGGACTTTATAAAACAATCAAAG
>CAMATR010000101.1 GCA_945861175.1 Chitinophaga pinensis
AACGGTGTCGGCATTTGGAAAAAAGCACAAGGAATTGACAATTCCGCGGTAGAACAATACAATGAACGAAAATCTATCTCTACCGAACGAACTTTTGATTACGATACAATCGATGTACAAAAGCTCAAAGGAATAATTGCTGCTATAGCTGAAAATCTGGCTTTTCAGTTAAGAAGAGGAAATAAACTCACAGCTTGTATTACAGTAAAAATACGCTACTCAGATTTCCAAACGCAAACGCTTCAAAAGCACATTCCTTATACCGCAGCGGATCACGAATTACTTCCCATTGTTTCCGAACTCTTCGAACGAATTTATAACCGTCGCATGCTTGTAAGACTTATCGGTGTTCGCTACAGCTCGCTAGTTTCAGGAAGTCACCAACTCAATCTTTTTGACGACGGAACACGCTACTCTGAACTCTATGATGCATTGGACAAGATTCGCAAACGCTTCGGAGACCGAGCCATAATAAGAGCAATCGGAATGGAAGCCCGTACAATCGGAAGATGGAACCCATTTAACGGAGAGCCACCACCATTGTTGGCGAATAGGAAACTTTAGAACACAGATCGCTTCGCTGTGAGAGACGATAAGCGAGACTTAATTATGAATAAATAAAAACAAAAAAAACAATGCACAATCACAAAAATTTAAAGATCTGGCAACGATCAATGGACTTGGTGGAAATGATCTACAAAGAGACAGTAGATTTTCCCATGGAAGAGAAGTATGGATTAACAAGCCAGATAAGACGGGCTTCATCAAGTATCCCATCCGATATTGCTGAAGGATCAGGCAGAAACAGTAACAAGGAATTTAAATACTTTCTATCAGTTGCTTTAGTGTCGTGTTATGAAGTTAATACCCAACTGGAGCTGGCAAAAAGACTTTCCATGCTGAATCACGAAACAGCCAATATTATACTTAGAGAACTGGATGAGGTAGAAAAAATGATTATTGGTTTCACGAAATCACTTCTTAAAAAGATGTGAGAAGCGAGAACAGAGACATGAGAAGCTCGGGGCATAGCGGTCTCGACTCTCAGTTCTCACAGCGCAGCGGTCTAAAACAACATGTTCATTAAGTCATACTTCAGCCTCCGATATGGCATCGTATCCCCAGAACAAATCGTTCTATGGACGAAGCAAGAAACGTATATCCATACCGTACTTTGCGACATCAACTCGACATCTGCAGTACTTAGTTATGTCAGGGAAGCGCAAAAATACCAGGTCAAACCCATTATTGGTATCGACATCCGAAATGGAATAAATTGTTTTTATATAGTTATTGCTCGAAACAATCGCGGACTGCACGAAGCAAACCATTTTCTTTCTTATTATCTGCACAAAGGAGAACCATTTCCTGAGAAACCCCCACACCTTGGTAATTGCTTAATCATTTATCCATGGGGAATAGAACCGAAGGAATTAAAAGAAAACGAATGGATTGGTATAAATAGTAAACAGATTTCACGTCTGACAGTACAGATAAAAAAAGTGCCTTTTCAACGAATGATTGCGATGGAACATATGACTTTTCGCAACAAGAAGGATTTCAATGCGCATCGCTTATTAAGGGCTATTGATAACAACGTACTACTTTCCAAATTACCTAAAGAGGATCAGGCAAATGAAGATGAAAAGTTTATCCCATATACTGAACTAAAAGAACGTTTTGCTGCTTTTCCGGAGTTGATAGAACGAACGAACCATCTGTTGTCTTTGTGTGCTGTTCACTTCGGATTTGGCGACGATGCCATTCCTCAAAACTTGGCTACTTACACAGGAAGCAAGTCAGAAGACTTCGAACTATTAAAACAACTTTGTGCAGATGGATTGGACTATCGCTATCCCGTTGTCACCGATGAGATCATTGCACGCATCGAGCAGGAAGTAGAGGTGATTGCTGAGAAAGACTACCTCTCCTATTTCCTCATCACATGGGATTTTACTTCGTATGCGCGGTCGAAGGGCTATTTCTATGTTGGAAGAGGAAGTGGCGCTAACAGTATTGTAGCTTATCTCCTTCGAATCACAGATGTGGATCCACTCGAACTAGATCTATATTTTGAACGCTTCATCAACCTTTATCGCAAAAACCCACCGGATTTCGATATCGATTTTTCCTGGAAAGACCGCGATGATGTAACACGCTATATCTTCGAACGCTATCCGAATGCTGCGTTGCTTTGCACCTACAACACCTTTCAGTACAGCGCTTCGGTACGCGAACTCGGCAAAGTATTCGGACTTCCCAAAACAGAGATTGACTTGCTCAGCAAAGGAAAGTTCAACTATAATCAGCTTGATCAGCTATCGCAACTCGTGATTAAGTACAGCAAATACATTCAAGGGCTTCCTTCCCATCTAAGCGTTCATGCAGGTGGAATCATCATCAGCGAAAAACCGATAACATGGTACTCAGGAACCTTCCTCCCTCCAAAAGGATATCCCACAACACAATTTTCCATGATGGAAGCCGAAGATGTAGGACTCTACAAATTTGACATTCTCAGTCAAAGAGGATTAGGAAAGATACACGATGCACTCGAAATAATCACCTACAACCAACCGAAGAATCCGGCGCATGACATTCACGATATTTCCTATTTCAAACGCGACGAAAAAATCAAGAGATTACTGCGTTCCGCAAGGGCACTTGGCTGCTTCTACGTTGAATCTCCGGCGATGCGCATGCTGATAGTGAAATTACAGGTCGATACATATTTGGGATTGGTAGCCGCTAGTTCGATTATTCGTCCGGGGGTAGCGCAATCAGGAATGATGCGGGAATACATTCTTCGTCACCGTTATCCGGAAAAACGCAAAGAAGCACCAACCGTTCTCCAAGAGATCATGCCCGACACCTATGGTGTAATGGTCTATCAAGAAGATGTAATCAAAGTAGCACATCACTTCGCAGGGCTATCACTTGCCGAAGCGGATGTATTGCGCCGCGGAATGTCGGGAAAATTTCGTTCGAGAGCAGAATTCGAAAAAGTACGTGATACCTTCTTCTCCAACTGCGAGAAAAAAGGCTATAACGAAAGTATTATTAGTGACATCTGGCGACAGATCGAAAGTTTTGCCGGCTATGCTTTTTCAAAAGGTCATTCTGCCTCCTATGCCGTAGAAAGTTACCAAAGTTTATACCTCAAAGCGCATTATCCACTAGAATATATGACGGCTTGTATCAACAACTTTGGTGGCTATTACCGAACGGAAGTGTATGTTCACGAAGCCCGCAACTGGGGAGCTACTATTCTGGCACCATCTGTAAATCGCGGTGATTTTGAATGTGTATTGAAAGGAACAGAAATGATCCTTGGATTTATCCTCGTAAATGGTGTAGAAGCAACACTTATTCAAAAAGTACTCAACGAGCGAAAGAAAAATGGACCATTCCAAAACTTTGAAGAGCTCATGAAACGTTCTTACATTCCGCTAGAACAACTGACGCTCATCATCCGAATTGGAGCGTTAAGCGATTTTTCGGAAACTAGAAAAGAATTGTTGTGGAAAGCTCATTTGTATCATAACAAGGTAAAAGGCCGCAATCCCTCACCCCAACTTTTTGAAGAGGAACAAAAGCACTTCAAGCTGCCTGAATTAATCGAACAAAACCTTGAACTGTCCTTCGAGCAGATTGAATTACTCGGTTTCCCACTCTGCAACCCTTTCGATCTACTTTGCATTCAACCACCTGCACATACCTTAGCGCATGAGATCTTTCAGCATCTTGGACTCAGAATAACAACTTACGGGTACCTTGTCGCTCTGAAGAAATCCTATACGAGCAAAGGTGATACCATGTGTTTTGGGACCTTCATCGATCGTAACGGTGATATTCTGGACACAGTTCATTTCCCGGAAGTAGCGAGACGCTATCCCTTTTACGGAAAAGGTATTTACCGAATTTTCGGAGTGGTCTCTGAAGAATTTGGATACTACTCGATTGAAGTTGGTGAAATGGAGAAGCAGCATTTTATAGAAGATGTGAGGTTCAACGATGATTAAAAAGAAGCATGTATCGCTGAAAAAAGACTTTAATAATTGAATAGGATGCATTGAATGAGCGCATTCGTAAGAGCATTTCGTAACACAGTAGGTCATTTCACCTGTTGAAGGGCTAACTCCTTACTTCAACAAAGAGCATACAGACATCATCGACTTGTTCTTGCTCCCCTTTCCACTTTTCGAACTCATTACGCATGAATTCAGTCTGATCCAAAACAGTAAATTCAGCTGATTTTAAAATAAAATCAAGCAATGCTCCTTTCTTCATTTTCTTTGTCAGATCACCTCCCATCTGATCAGCATAACCATCTGAAAAAAGTACAATTCGATCACCCTTAAAAAGCTTTATTGTAATCTCTCTAAATGATTCTTTCGAGTAAGATTTTCCGATCGGTCGCCTAGTTCCATTCAAACTTAGCAGAGTAAACATATCGGAATGACCTTTAAGATGAATAAATTGATTATCGGAGACATCATCTACAATGGCATTTGAACGTAAGATGTAAGCATTATGATTTGCTCCAGCAAAATGAAGTGTATTGGTTTCGTGATCCAAATGACAAAAACTAATATCCATCCCATCATTAAGGGTTTCACCACCACGGAATAAACTTTCAACTACATAATTATTCAAAGACTCCATCATATCTGCTGTGGACTGATATTTTCCTTCACGAATTACCTTTTCAAGAGAGTTCATACCAATCAAGGAAACCATTGCACCAGGAACACCATGCCCGGTGCAATCAGCCACACCAAAGATGGATCGATTAAACAACTGATAGGAAAAATAAAAGTCCCCGCTAACGATGTCTTTTGGAGCAAAAAACAACTCGAACTGCATTCGATCAGAAGTATGTTGAGTAATGTTGGGCAAGGTAGCGCGCTGAATATAAGTCGCGTAATTGATACTATCTATGATCTCTTTATTCTTTTTAGAAAGTTGATTTAAAGCTTGTTGCAAAGCGTAATTTGAAGATTCGATCTCAGTATTCTTTGAGTTAAGAAGTAAATTCGTTTTCTTTTTTACTTTATTTGAACGATAAAGTATACCAACTCCTCCCAACAAAAGAACTCCAGCAAGAATAGCTAAGACTGCTAGGTTTCTATTTTTTCTTGCTTCCATCTCCAAACCACTATTAATCTGGTTATTCAACTTATCAGCTGTTTTTAATCGGTCAATTTCGATGATGTGCTTTTCTGACTCGTATTTCGCCTCTAAGTCCCTCAGCATGTTGCCCTGCTCTATGAGACCCATGGTATCTTTCAGACGATTGTGTAACTTCAAATAATCATAGGCCTCTTTATAATTTCCGATATAACCATACGAATCACTCAAACCAAGATAACCTGAAATAAGTGACAATGAATCCCCTATTTCAACTTTAATTTGATTCGACTCTTTGTGAAATTGGATCGCTTTGTTGAACTGTTGTAAATCTATGTATGTTTGCGCGATATTATTATAATTGAAAGATTGCCACAAAAGATTTTTACTTATCTTATTCATTTCTAATGCTTTGAAAAAGTAAACCAAAGCCTTTTGGTAATTCTTTCTACGTCTTTCTACACTACCAAGATTGTTATAATTTCCAGAGATTAAATGTTTATTATTCATTTTTCTTGCGAGTTCCAAGCTTAGCTTGTAATACTTTTCGGAACTATCCAAATCCCCTTGTTCTTTTAAAGAATTACCCAAACTTATTGAAGCATTTGCCATTCCTAGCGAATCATTTAGGGAATGAAAAATACTGTACGATTCCTTTAAATACTTCTCTGCTGTATTGTGTTGATCAAGCTTCAGATAAGCAATACCAATCAATCTATAAAACATGGCAATCGAAAGATCATCATCGAATTCACGTGAAATTTTCAAACCCTTATGATACAACCCAATCCCCTCCTCGAAAAGATTCTCGTTATTCTTTAGGCTCCCTAATCGAAAATAAATTTTTGCTTCACAAGGAAATTTCGGCGTTACTTTAAATGCTTGTAATTCCAATGCAAGAGTATCAGCCTTTCCACCTAGATTAAGAGAATCCAAAAGATAAAATGCCCATAACTTCAATTCATATTGCTTGGACGGCTGCTTTTTTTTTTGTGAAATTAAAATCTGTTCAACCTTTTTTTCAAGCTCAGGAGACTTAAGTCCTTCTACTTTTTTTAATAAACTAGGAAAAGGCAACTGAGCCTCAGCTAAAAATATTAAAAAACAAGAAATTATAAGTAGTATGTATCTAATTCTTTTCACATCACGAATATAAATTTTTCATAATTAAAATCCTTATAAAGAAACTCTTAATTTATACTGAACTTAAAAAAATGAAAAAATAAGTATATTTGTAAGCTCCTTAAATGAAAAGGAAAACTTATAAAACGCGCACGTGGTGAAATTGGTAGACATGCCATCTTGAGGGGGTGGTGCCAACAGGTGTGCTGGTTCGAATCCAGTCGTGCGCACCAAAAGAAAAAGCAAGTTACGTAAGTAGTTTGCTTTTTCTTTTTTCATATAGCTCTGAAGGATTACTTCATAGCTGTTTTAGTGCAAAACGAAGTCCAACTTACCAATTTTCATCAATCTAACAAAAGTCACTTTCGAGTCAAGGTATAATACCTATTTTCGTGCAGACAACTTTAAATCCCTTTGAAATGAAACACATCGCTATCGCCTCTGCCCT
>CAMATR010000102.1 GCA_945861175.1 Chitinophaga pinensis
GTGATATTGGTCTTACTTTATTTAATCCTTTTGTATCGGATTTTTAGGATTGCGCTTCAATCTGACAATTTATTTGAAACTTTCGCCTGCGTTGGAATAGGAATATTGTTGCTTACTCAAGCAGCAGTCAATATGCTTGTTTGCACAGGAGTTTTTCCAGTTACTGGACAAAACATGCCTCTATTGGCAATGGGTGGATCTGCTTTAATAATGACTTGTGTCGCTATCGGAATTGTGCAGAGTATTGCTTATCGACAGGAAAAAGGAAAAGAAAGTAGTTTTTCTAATTCATTTGCTGCAGAATGAAATTACATCGTGTAATTATATCAGGTGGAGGAACGGGAGGACATATTTTTCCTGCTATCGCAATTGCGGATGAAATAAAAATGCGCAACCCAAAAGCAGAAATACTTTTCATAGGAGCCATTGGAAAAATGGAAATGGAAAAGGTTCCAAATGCTGGTTACACCATTGAAGGGCTAAATATAGTCGGTTTTCAGCGAAAAATCTCATTTTCAAACTTTTTACTTCCCTTTAAAATAGCCAAGAGTTTACTTAAGGCAAGAAGTATCATTAGGGAATTTAAGCCTCAAGCTGTTGTTGGTGTCGGCGGCTATGCTAGCGGACCGACTCTGCAGGCAGCTACAATGTTGAAATTACCAACTCTTGTGCAAGAGCAAAACTCTTTTCCTGGTAAAACGAATAAACTCTTGTCATCTAAAGTGAAAGTTATATGCACCGCTTATGAAGGATTAGAGAGGTTTTTCCCCAAAGAAAAAATTCGTTTAACTGGTAATCCTGTCAGACATGAAATGGTCACTATTGGCGGGAAGCGCGAGGAGGCAATTAATCATTATGGTTTCAATTCTGCTAAGAAAACTATTTTAATTATCGGGGGAAGCCTTGGCGCAAGAACACTTAATAACGCCTTGGTCGGAAATTTAAAAGTAATCATGGACCAAGAAGATGTTCAAATACTTTGGCAGTGTGGGAAACTTTATTTTGAGCAAATGCTTGAAACGATGAATCAAAATATTTTTGACTCGGTAAAGCTTGTGCAATTCATAGAACGAATGGATTTAGCCTATGCAGCAGCAGATATTATTATTTCTCGAGCTGGCGCCATTTCCGTATCTGAACTGTGCCTCATAGGGAAACCAGTTGTTCTCGTTCCTTCACCAAATGTTGCTGAAGATCACCAAACTAAAAATGCAATGGCATTAGTGAATAAAAATGCAGCTGTTTTGGTTAAGGATTCGGATGCTAATGAACACTTATTTTCAACGGTATTTGAACTGCTGAAAAATGAATCTAGAATGCAAGAGTATCGTTCTGAAATTAAAAAGTTGGCTAGACCAAATGCCACGGTTGACATAGTTAATGAATTGGAAAAAATTGTGGGATAAATGAATCGCTTAGATCATATCAGTTTCAATCAGTTCAATACTGCATATTTCATAGGTATTGGAGGGATTGGTATGTCTGCTTTGGCGCGTTACTTTAAATCATTGGGTTGGCAAGTGTCAGGCTATGACAAGACGTCGACTTCTCTTACAAACGAGCTCATTTCTGAAGGGATCCAAATTCATTTTGAAGATTTAGGCGAACTCGCTATTTCCTCCTTAAAGGACATTCACAGAACAATTTTCATATACACCCCCGCCATACCAAAAACTCACAAGGAGCTATCTTGTATAAGAGATAAAGGATTGACGATATATAAACGATCTGAGGTTTTGGGTTTGATTACCAGACAAAGCAAAAGTCTTGGTGTAGCTGGCACTCATGGAAAAACGACAACTAGCTCAATGCTAGCCCATGTGCTGCATCAATCTTCTAGACCATGCGATGCTTTTCTTGGTGGTATTGCAACAAATTTTAATTCTAACTTATTAATTGGAAATGAATCAGAATTCACGGTTGTTGAGGCAGATGAGTTTGACAGGTCTTTTTTACAATTGAAAACCTTTGCTTCAATCGTAACTTCTACTGACGCAGATCATCTTGATATATATGGAGATTCAAATCATTTTATTGAGGGGTTTCAGCAGTATACTCGACTGATTGATTCTGAGGGATGTTTAGTCAAACGAGAGGGGCTTGATATTCATTCGACCGCAAAAACAATTACTTATGCTTTGAATTCTTCATCTGCTGATTATTCAGTTTCTAATTTACGCATGCATGCAGGAAGATTTTATATGGATGTTAGAACGCCAAAAGCAATTTGGAGCGAAGTTGAATTAGGAATTCCTGGGATTCACAATGCTGAGAATGCGCTCGCTTGTATTGCACTTTTGGAGTTTCTTTCAGTTTCTGAAATCGAAATCCGAAACGGTCTGAGTTCTTTTTTAGGAGTTAAAAGACGATTTGAATACCATATCAGAAAAGAGAAACTTATCTACATAGATGACTATGCACATCATCCGACTGAAATCAATGCTCTTGTTTCATCCATTCGTCTTCTCTATCCTGATATGAAAATAACGGGAATTTTCCAGCCACACCTTTTCTCCCGCACGCGTGATTTCTTTGATGGTTTTGCTGAGGAGTTATCTAAGCTAGATTCGGTCATTCTAATGCCAATTTATTTTGCAAGAGAACTGCCAATTAAGGGGGTTACAAGTGAAGCTTTGTTGGAAGCAATTTCATTAAATAGTAAGAAATTGCTTTTTCCGGAAGAAATAATAGAAAGTTTCGATAACTATTTTGAAGGAGTTGTTTTAACCATAGGTGCTGGAGATATCGATCGTATTGTTGAACCGCTTAAAAAGAAACTATCATGAACAAGTGGTTAAAGATGTCTTTGTGGATTCTATTTTTAGGGGGTGTAATAACTGTTTTATTTCTTTCTCAGCAATACCAATCAGAAAGTAAACTCGAAGAAGCCGACATTTTGATTCATGTAACAGGAGAAAACGCGTTTTTGAATGAACCCGAATTACGCATGCGATTGAAGCGCCGCGGTTTTGTTTTCAAAGACCAAAGACAAAGTGAGTTGAAGGTAGCTGCGATAGAAAAATTCATCAAATTAATGACTGAGGTCAAGGAGGTTAAAGTATATACAAATATTGGTCAGGGATGGAAAATTGACGTTGTAGTTCGAAAACCTATTGCGCGTATTTTCAATCAATTCGGAGAATCTTATTATTTGGATGAAGACGGTGTGGTTATGCAAACCTCAACAATTCATACTGCCCGTGTATTAGTAGTGAGCGGAAATTTGAAGGATCGCCCAACATCAATTTCTGTATCTGAAATTATCAACAATGACTCTTTGAAAAGTATTCGAAAGCTAGATGATGTTTATCGTATTTCAAATTATGTTTGTAAAGATACCTTAATGCAGGCACTGATAGGGCAAATTCACCTTAAAAAAAGCGGAGATTTTATTCTTGTGCCAATCGTAGGTGGACAAGAGATTGTTTTTGGGACGGCAAAAACAGATAGGGAAGTAAAGGAGAAATTTGAGAAGTTGAAAATCTTTTACAGCGATGCAATCCCTTATGAAGGATGGAATAAGTACACCGAAATCAATCTGAAATACGAAAAACAGATTGTAGGCAAAACATTATAAAATATCACTCAGGAAAATTAATAGTATGTCAAAGATAATAGTCGGACTAGATATTGGAACAACAAAGATTGCTTGTTTCGTGGGTAAGAAAAATGAGCACGGAAAGATTGAAATCTTGTCAATGGGCAAAAGCGAATCGCTTGGTGTCACTCGCGGAATGGTTGCTAATATTGAGAAAACTGTGCAATCAATTAAAGTTGCAGTTGATGAGGCTCAAGAAAGAGTAGATGGACAATTGACAGTGCGCGTGGTGAATGTAGGAATTGCAGGACAACACATCAAGAGTCTGCAGCATCGGGGCATTCATACTAGAGATTACATTGATATTGAGATTGCTCAGAAAGATATCGATACGTTGGTTGAAGACATGTACAAGCTGGTTATGCAGCCCGGGGAGGCAATCATCACTGTTTTACCTCAGGAATATATAATTGATAATGAACAAGGAATTAAGGATCCAATTGGGATGCTTGGTCGTCGATTGGAAGCGAATTTCCATATCATTACTGGTCAGATTGGTGCTTCAATGAATATTACAAAATGCATCGAGAAAGCAGGATTAGAGGTGAAGGAAATTATTCTTGAACCGATCGCTTCAGCTGATGCAGTGCTGTCCGATGAAGAAAAAGAAGCGGGCGTTGTGCTGGTTGATATAGGCGGTGGGACGACAGATATAGCAATTTTTCACGAAGGAATTATTCGGCATACGGCAGTTATTCCTTTTGGGGGGAATGTTATAACGGAAGACATTAAAGAAGGGTGCACTATCATGCGCCGCCAAGCTGAAATGTTGAAAACTAAATTTGGCTCTGCACTTGCCTCAGAAAGTCAAGAAAATGAGATTGTATGTATTCCTGGATTAAGAGGTAGGGACCCAAAAGAAATAACGGTGAGAAATCTTGCGAGTATAATTCAAGCAAGAATGGAGGAAATCATTGAATTAGTGCATTACGAAATCATTAATTCTGGTTTTCAGAAAAAACTTATTGGCGGAATCGTTGTAACTGGTGGAGGTGCTCAATTGAAACACATCACACAATTATTCGAGTACATTACCGGAATGGATACAAGAGTTGGTTATCCAACTGAGCATTTAGCAAACAATAACCATATTGAAAATTTAACTAGTCCAATGTATGCAACGGGCATTGGATTGGTGCTTAAAGGTTTTCAAGCTTTGGAAAAAAATAATCCGACAACGGAAGTTGCGAGCAATGGTAATGTGAAAACCCATTCCGGTAAAAATAGAGGGTCTTTTTTTGATACAATTGTCAAAAGAAGTGTAGATTGGTTCAAGGAAGATAGTTAGATTTGTAAATTAGAATAAAAGCGAGAATATGGAATTTGATTTACCAAAAGAAACGAATTCGATCATTAAAGTGATCGGCGTAGGTGGGGGCGGGAGCAATGCTGTCAATCACATGTTCGACCAAGGAATAATCGGAGTGGATTTCATTGTCTGCAATACCGATCGTCAGGCATTAGACATTTCTCCAGTGCCATATAAAATACAACTTGGAACAACGTTGACTGATGGACGTGGTGCAGGTGCAATTCCTGAAATTGGAATGAATGCTGCCATTGAAAATATCGATGAGATCAAAGAACTGTTGAGTAAAAATACCAAAATGGTTTTTGTAACTGCAGGACTTGGTGGTGGAACAGGCACAGGCGCAGCACCTATAATAGCAAAAGTTGCTAAAGAAATGGGCATACTGACGGTTGGAATCGTTACCGTTCCATTCAATTTTGAAGGCCGAAAAAGAAGACAACAAGCTGAAGAAGGATTAGAAAAGATTCGTCAAAATGTAGATACTTTATTAGTTATAAATAATGAACGTCTTCGCGAAATTACCGGTAACTTGACGATCGGAAATGCTTTTGCACAGGCAGATGACGTATTGACCATTGCCGCGAAAGGAATAGCTGAGGTTATATCAGTGACAGGTGCAGTAAACGTTGATTTTAATGATGTGAAAACTGTTATGAAAGACAGTGGTCATGCAATAATGGGTAGCGCATCAGCTGAAGGCGAAAATAGAGCGATAACTGCTGTGCAAAAAGCTTTAGCATCTCCTTTGCTTGACGATAGCGATATCAATGGTGCTCAATATGTTTTACTAAACATTACATATGGTGACAAGGAAGTTCTAATGGATGAAATATCTGAAATCACAGATTATATTCAAGATGAGGCAGGCTCAACAGCGGATGTTATTTGGGGTCATGGTTACGATGCAACGCTCGGAGATAAGATAGGTATTACATTGATTGCCACTGGTTTTAAAACGGGAAATAACGTGGGTTTTTATAAAGCACCTGAAAAAACGGTGCGTACTTTAGATGATGAACCAAAAAATGAAATCCTAAAACCATTAGAATCTCCAACACAAGTTAATTCATATACACCACCTGTAGTGAGTGATACGACTGTTGTTGAACCATTTTTGAAAAATGATGTAGTTGAATCGTTACAAAATGATGAAAATACTGGTGTTGAATCGACAACTAACCTATCTTCAGTGAATGAAGAACCTTTTTTGAGAGAAGAAAAAGTGGAAGACACCGGTGTTCAATTTAACTGGGAGGTATCAACTCAAGAGCAAACGGCTGAAAACACAACTCAAACAAACAATAATGAAGTAGTTGCTGAAAAAGTAGTTCGTCATATTTTGGAAGATGACAGTAATGCTAAGGCAAGTCTAGATAATGTTACCGCGAAAACCATTCTTTCCCCTGAGGAGCAGCAACGTCGGACACAAGAGCGAATATCTAATATTCAAAATTATACTTCAAAATTGCAAAAAGCTGAAGGAATTACTGAATTTGAAAATGAACCAGCTTATGTGCGTAGAAATATTCAATTAGATAATACTCAGAAGAGTACACAAGAAACAGTTAGTCGATTCGGGCTTACTGAAGATGAAAATGGAACTAATCTTCGCAATAATAACTTCTTGCACGATAACGTAGACTGATGACCTTTACAGAACGCGTGAGTGCAGACATAAAGAGCGCAATGTTGGCCAAGGATAAAGAACGTTTATCTGCTCTTCGTGATATCAAATCAAAATTATTACTGGAAGCCACTTCT
>CAMATR010000103.1 GCA_945861175.1 Chitinophaga pinensis
TTACCTACCTCTCTATTCAGGGAATGAAATCAAATAATGAACAACAATGGTTAACAAAAATTTAGGTTGAATTTGAGCAAAAATTAAAATACCCCAGCCTTTAGCAGCTATTAATTAGACAAGTTTGAATAAAAAAGTAAGCGATTTCAAAATAATTAGATTCTTAAAACGATTAGCTGATAAAAAGTACTTGAAAATCACTCCCAAAAACCAAGATATCCCACTGGGATTTGAAGAGTAACAAATTTTTTCTGTTCAGGTATTTTGACGTTATTTTTTCTAATGAATTCTAGTGTTTCTTTCGATAAGGACTGATTTATATCTTGATAATTATCTACCTCAATTTTTTGAAGTCGTGCGTCATCATAAAAATTCTCATGAACTTGTATATGTTATTGCTTATTTGTTTTCAAGTCAATAAAATCCACATAATATCGACTGTAACTTTAGGAGTACTTGTAATAATTCTTCGGTAATCGTTCATAGGAGTCCATAATTTTTACGTTAATTAACTCCTTTTTTCCTTCACTAAAGAGTACATTTATGGAAATCAATCCGCCGGCAATTCCCCACGAAAGGAATACGATGCTTGGAAAATGTAGCAATATTTTTACCCACATAGGTAATGCTTTGAACTCTTCATTTATAAAAAAACATGTAGGAATAAAACACTTAATAAAACAACTACAAATCCGATATAAATGCCAGTTGTATTTATCAAAATGTCAAATGAATTAATGATTTGGCCTTTTCTAGCCATATTTGTCCCCATTATTGCAACAATTAAAAAAATTGCATAAACAAGAATAATTTTAGTTGTGTTTGAGCGCATTATGAAAATTTATATAAAGTTAATTTCTTTTAAATATTAATCTATTTGTAAAAATCAAACCTAATTTTTGTTTACCCATAATGAACAATAATGGTGAATAAAGTGCTGATTAGTTGTTGTTTGGATTTATAGGAAACTTTGAAATGGTCTTAAACCTTTCGCCTTGTTTACTTAGACAAAATTCCCAAAACTTATCGTTCGAGGTGTTTAATATTTCTTGAGGTGAAATGTTATTTGCTACAATCCAAGAGTTCTCTTTAAGTTCATTAGAAAGTTGATTTTTTTCCCAGCCTGAGTAACCAAGGAAAAACCTAATTTTCACTCCTTGTGAAGCGTCTTGATCAAGAAATGACCTAATTTGTTCATAGCTTCCACCATAAAATAAATCATTCGTTATGGGCAAGCTTCCCTCAACCTCTTCCCCAAAGCTATGTATAAAAAACAAACTTTCAGTTTCAACCGGCCCTCCGACACTTATTCTTGCTTGGATATTTGGGAATTCTGAATCTAATTCGTGAAGGTCTACCTCAAGGTAATTATTCAAAACAAAGCCGAAAGTTCCTTTTTCACTATGGTCGCACAAAAGAACAACAGACCTGCGAAAATAATCTTCATCTAAGAAAGGGTCGGAAATTAAAAGATGTCCGCTTTTAGGAGCTTTGGTGTTTTTAAAAGATAGATCAATCACGAAAATGCATTTCTACAAAGGAGTGAAAAAACTTTTTGATGTACAAGATTTAAGGATAAATAAAATGAGAACTACAGAAAAACAGGCGGTTTTCTAATCTCAATTTTAGCATCCTGGAAGAGGGTAGATGTATTGCGAATACTTAATAAGAAACTTTTATTCCCTCCAATTGGTGTCCAATAAAAGGAGAGCGCCCAGCAATGCATGTTGCGCATTAATGTAAATCTGGCATTAGAAATTTTTGCCGATTCAAAATCGTAATTGACATTTGCTGATAACTTCCATCGTTGCGTAAAGCTAAGATCCCCATTAGCTACTAATGTTTGAATTTGATTAAAGTTTTTTGGTGAAATTAAACTTTTAGAAGTATTTGCATTAATAGAATAAACATGAGAAAAAGAAATTTTCCAAGGTATATTAAAATCAAGCAGGTATTCGGGATGAAGAGCAAAATAGTTGTAATCTGCCGTCCAATTATCCATAATGTTCTGTTGAGTGTTAGATAGTCGATCTCTACTTTCCTTTGATGTAAGAATGAGAGTTGTGGTTACAGAATTCTGGATGAATCTACCTAATTTACCATTTGTATTAAAAGCATACTGGCTTAAGGTTTTGCCAGTGCTGTCAGACCAATTGTATGGACTAAATGTAGATATGGCAATAATGTTTATCCAATTTATTGGACTAATACGTAAGTTGAGATTGAAATCAGAAAGTCGCATAGAATCTTTGTTAAGATCATAGGTTCCGTTTATAGATAACATATCTATGATTCTTGTTTTTTTAAATCCTGTAAGCGTGTCTTTATCTGACTTTCTTTTTAATTCAAATGTGTTATTAATTCCGAACGTTACTAAAGCCGCGGTTTTTCCAGCACCACTGCTGTACACACTTTGCTCAAATGGTGAGTAGGTAATGGGTGATTGATCAGCGCCGACATTCGAAGTAACAACACTATTTATTTGTGGAACATAACGCATCCCAATGTTAGGCGTCATTATATGCCTCAGTAAAGCTTTTTTCTTTCCTGCGAATTTGTAATAACTATAAATCATGGTTGTCATTTGAATACCTAAATTCAATTCTTGCGCCATACCCGCGCGCTGAATGGTATCAACTTTTGTATTATTTAAGGTCGCATCGTACGTTTTTTGAATCTGTTGAAAATTAACTTTGTTGACATAATTAATTGATGGTGTCAACTTAATAGTATTTTTAAAAAACGCAGCTGTTGTTGTAATTGCAGCATTCTGATAAACACCATTCATAAATTTCGAACTTATAGCCGCTATATCACCTGCAGATAGCAGTGTGTCTTTAAAGCTTGACCTGTTTTGACCTTCGAGATTATAACTTACCCCAAGCCTCGAAAAAAACTGACTAAAACCGCCAGATCCTTTGACATACTTTTTAAAAGGAAAGAAGCGGGTGACATTGAGATTGTAAATGGGAGAAGTCAGCGAGACATTCTTTGATAGTGAATTTTGGCGTATCGACATTTTTAGGCCCATTGTCACTGGTTTACTCGGGAATAAGCGGCTTATATTAACATCAGAATTAAAGCTATTGTTGAAGTATTGACTATTTAAAGGATCTAAATTATTTTTTGATTTGTTATCTGAAATGAAATTAACATTTGACGAGAAGTTCCAATATGGATTCGATAAGTTTTCTTTTCTATGAATCCAAGCTAAACTCAACTTGTTGCTGTTGGTGTTCGAGGGGAATCCACTTTTAAATTGTTGAAAACCAAGATCCAAGGCGCCCTTGAAACCGTAACGTTTAGAATATTCCATATTATTCCGGATACCCCAACTTCCTCTCGAATATAGATTAGCATAAATGGAAGTTTGTATCCTATCATTTATGGGAATGTAGTAACCCAAATTTTGAAAACCAAACCCATAAGCTGAAATTGGTGATAATTCAGGGAATAGAATTCCATTTGTTCTCTTTTTTTGTTGCGGAATAACACTAAAAGGCAAACCTAGAGGAGTTGGAATACCCTTGACCCAAAGATTCATTGGCCCTGTTACTATTCGTTTTTCCGGAATTAAAACTGCTTTTGATAATTGAAAATGATAATGAGGATCTTCTAAATTACAAGTTGTGAATCTTCCTAATCTAAAATGAATTTCATCATTGGCGTGTTTTTTCGCAATACCCATATACAAATAGGCTTCATCTTGTTTGACGGCTAATTCTTCAATATATCCTTTTTTTGTTTTGAAATTGTATCTTATTGAAGATGCTTTTATATTTTCTGATCCATCGTTTAATATCGGAAAATTGATTTTGTTGCTATCTGTATCATATTCATATTTAGCAAGGACCTCATTATTGATAAGGTCGATGACCATAAATCCTGCCGTGAGAGTAACTTCTGAGGTTTTTAGGTTGGTATTTCCATACAGATAGATTTTTCTTTTTTCTAGGTCTTTGTGTATAGAATCTCGTGCACTGTAGCGTATGATATCTTCCATAGATTCATCATTAATAAAAACAGTGTCTCTCGCTTGACTGTAACAGAAGTTGTGCGAACACATTATTAACAATGTCTCGAGAATAAGTATCAGTATGGAACGCTTTTTGATCAAAGATTCGACTGTATTTTTGTTTTTAAAGACATCACTGTGCCTGCAAAACTATTAAAATAAGCTTGTTGAAATGGAAAAAATCTTGAGATATAACTTCTGTAAGCTTTTTTTATTGCTTTCAATTTCTTTGATACATGTATATTCTCAAGCTCAAAATAGCACATTAGATCGGCCAACTATTAAAACTATTGTCATTGATGCTGGTCATGGAGGAAAAGATCCGGGCTGCCATGGAGCAGCAGCAAATGAAAAAACAGTTTGTTTGTCGATTGCTTTAAAATTAGGGAAATACATTAAAGATAAATATCCGGATATAAAAGTTATTTACACTCGGGACAAAGATGTTTTTGTTGAACTTACTGAACGCGCAAACATTGCTAATAGAGTGAAGGCAGATCTCTTTATTTGTATTCATGCAAATGCGGCTAGTCCAGCGGCTTATGGTTCAGAAACATACGTTTTAGGATTGCACAGAACAGAATCTCAGCAAAAAGTAGCCGATAGAGAAAACTCAACTATTTTCCTAGAAGATGATAATGGAGCAAAATATAAAGACTTCGATATGTCACCGGATGCACTTATTGCTCGCCAGCTTCAATTGTCAGTTTTTCTTGATCAGTCAATAAACTTTGCGGACAAGCTTCAAAAAGAATTCACTCGTTTGAATCGTTATGATAGGGGGGTAAAACAGGCTGGTTTTTTAGTATTGTATAAAACAACTATGCCGAGTGTATTGATTGAAACTGGATTTTTAACAAATCCTTCTGAGGAAAAATTCTTGGGCGATACAATTGGCCAGCGCAAAATGGCTGAATCCATGTTTACCGCTTTCGAGAAATACAAAAATGAGTTAGAGGGAATAGATTCTAAAACAACTAATTCTTTATTAATAGTTGAAAAAAATGATTCGATTAAAATTGAAGGAAATGCATCTAATGTAAATGATAAAGAAGTCATTTTTCGGGTTCAAATTGAGACATCCGATAAAAAAATAGCAACGAATGCAGATAAATTTAAAGGATTGAGTATTTTCGAATATACCCAAGACAACCTTTATAAATATACTGTAGGTAATTTTGTCAACGACTTTAAGGGTGCGAATGGATACAAGACTGAATTGCGGGAGATAGGATTCCAGCATGCTTTTGTTGTTGCCTTTCAGAATGGGCAGAGAATTAATTTAGAAAAAGCTATTAAATTAGCGGAAAAATAAAGAAATTGAAAATCTCAAAGGAAATTAAGACTGGTATTATTGCGGTGGCTGCAATTGCAATGCTTATCGCAGGAATAAACTTTCTGAAGGGGAATAGTTTTTTTGGTGGAGACGAAAAATATTACGCCTACTTTCCTAATTCAGGTCAATTGGCAGTTGCGTCAAGTGTTACTTTGAATGGAGTAATAGTTGGGAAAGTATTAGATGTAGAATATGTTCCAGAAAACAATCCTGCTAAAAAAGTGAGGGTTGTGTTTTCAATCCAAAATAAAGATGTTAAAATTCCAGTCGGATCAATTGTTGAAATCGGTTCGTTAGATTTATTTAATAAAGGATTGTTACTTTCTGTAAGTTCAGACTTATCCAAGGGATATTATAAACCAGGGGCCACTTTACAAGGCCGATTGGCTGTCGACATGATGGCTCAAGTGAAATCTTATGCAGACCCCATTTCTCAGAAAGTACAAGCAATGATGAGTTCTATAGATGAAATAGTTACCTCATTATCTTCATTTTGGGATACAACTGCTACTTCAGAAATAGAAGAAAGTCTGAGGCAAGTTAAAATTGCAATTCAACGCATTGGGGGAGTGGCTGAAGAGGTAGAGCTTCTTGTAGTCGACGAAAGGGTAAAGTTCAGCCGCATAATGAACAATGTTGAAAGTATCACACAGAACCTGAAGAAAAGCAATGAGGAGGTTGCCAGTATAATTGGTAACACAAAAAAAATTACCGATGATATGGTTACTGCTGACTTTAAAGGTGTAATAAGCAATGCTTCTGAAACATTGAAGACCTTTAATAATGTTTTGGGAAGTGCTCAAAAAGGAGAAGGAACGCTTGGCAAATTGCTTAGTGACGATAAACTTTACAATGAGTTGGTTCAAACAAATAAAGACATGCAGGAATTAGTTGATGACATTCATATGCATCCTGAAAGATATATTCATTTTTCAGTTTTTGGGACAAAAACAAAAGGTGTACCTTTGACTCCAGAAGAAGAACAGAAGCTTCGTTTAGTACTCGACTCAACGGTCATAATTAAATAATAGGAGTATGTCAATAATAATTTTTACACTTTTATTTGTTGTCGGTACAGGCTTGTTCACTTTCAATATTCTTAAGATTCGTTCAAATATACTTCTGGGCAGATCAATAAATCTTTCTGGTAATAGATCGCAAAGGTGGAAAACAATGATTTTGGTAGCTCTTGGACAAAAGAAGATGTTCAATCGTCCAATTCCTGCATTGCTTCATTTGGTTATTTATGCCTCATTTGTAATCACCCAAATTGAATTAGTTGAAATCATTGCAGACGGATTA
>CAMATR010000104.1 GCA_945861175.1 Chitinophaga pinensis
GTAAGTGTTGTGTTATCATTGGTTGGATTCGGATATGTTTTGAGTTTAGTTTTAAAATTTGTTTTACCATTTCCATCTGTATCACTTATTCCAAGATAAGCAGCTGAACTCCAAATGCCACGTCCATAAGTACCTATGTAAATCTCCCCTGGACGGCGATTACCTTCTTCCCATGTTCTCCATGATTGACGAACTTCATAAACTGGAGTTCCTTCAAATCCGGCAGAGGCATTTTCCCAAGTGCCACCCCCATTTTCCGTAACGTAAACTCCTTCAGAGGTTCCAATTACAATAATATCAGAATCATCACGATCAATAATTCCATCGTAAGATGCCACACCAGCAGGAAGGGCAGGAAGATTTGTAAAGGTTGGCGCCACACCACCTGCATTTGCTGAGCGCTTGTTTATTCCACTAAATCCTGCAAAAAGGACAACATCATTTGAGTTAGTCGGATTAACAGCAATGCCTTCATAACCTCCGGTTGCAATTTGAGTTTTCGTAGTTGAAGTTGGGGCATTTACCAAACCAGTACCAGAATAGCCTGCTTTGGTTTTGAAATCAGGATCAGAGGTGTAAATATCTCCTAAACCATCCAAACGGTAGATACCATTTCCGCAACTAATGTAGCAAAGATTCAAATCTTTTGAGAATTCTACATCTACACTGCCATATAAACTGCCACCAATTCCTCGCGCTAAACAAACCCAATTAACACTAGTAGCAGAAAGTCTTAAGGCATTCCTTGTACCCCAAAGTTCACCACCATTAGCATTTACGTAGACTAAGAACCAAGATTGGTAAGGATCTTGAACTATTACAGTGTTCCATGCAACATTATAAGCAACTGTATCATTGCCCAAACTGTACAATTCACCTGTTGAGGAGTTTTGTCCATAGTAGTGAAGATATGTACCAAGACTTCCTACAACTACCGTATCTGCACCTGTTGGAAAATCAACCATAATTGAATCTCCAATAGTAGGTGGTACATTTCCTGAAGCTGAAGCAAAAGGAGTCCAAGTATAGTTTCCGAGGTAGACGGTTTGTCCATTGATAGAATTGACAACAGAAACATCATTAACCGTAAGACTTGGGTCATAATTTAGTGTATCATCAAAAGCTAAGGCAATAGGAGTAATATAAGTTATGCTGTCTCCACTGGAAAGGCTAGGTATTTGGATTGTAGTTCCAGCAGCATAATTTTTTGTTGGAATGAAAGTCACAGAATCTTCTGAATTTAAGTCGTAGTATTCAGCCAAAACCAATTCTGTATGGAATGGGTGATAATTACTTCCATCTGTTCCTGCTGGATCATATGTACCCGGCAGAGTAGGAACAAATGATGTCCAAACTGCACCACCATCACCAGATCGAGAAATTGAATTATAGTAAATTGATGAGAACATTACCTTAGGATTGAAAAAAGATATTTCACATTCAAAACCATCTCCGCCATTTACTTCTCGGAATTCTTTGAAGGTAGAAAGTGTATGGTCATTGTATAGTGTACCATTATCTTGAGTGCCCCCCATCACCGCGCCATCCTTGTCAAATGCAATTCCATAGAACTGAGTTACATTATATCCTCTGTTAGCCGGGAACCAGTTATCGCCATAATCATCTGTGACACCAATCCCACCATCATTACCAATATACAATCTATTAAGAGCATCCCATTTCATTTCATGATTATCTGCGTGAGCATATTTCGAGGAGAACGGAGGCAAGTACCATTGACTTAGTACTTCAAATCCTCCAGAAGGCGGGTCGTTAACAGTTTGTTTCCATTGCCAAATATCTATTCCACCGATAAGAATCTTTTCGTTATCAGTAGGCAAAACAGTAACTGTAGAGTTATAAGTACCTTGATTTCTAAAAATATCTAAATTACTTGGTGTCCCTGACGCTCCAACAAACTGATACCAAGTAACTCCATTGTCATGAGAAACGTTCATGCCAACCAAGTTGCTATTTGTTCTTAGAGCATATAAGGAATATTTACCATTTTGTTTTGTCGCCGAAATTGCATATTCAATTCGTGATGCTCCTTGTGGAACTAATCCAGCACCTGTGCCGGATTTGTCCATCCAAGTCGATCCACCGTCATTAGATACATATGTTTTACTTGCACCAAAAGCCGCTACGATTACCTGCCCATCTTTCGAAATTTTCAATGCAGTACATGAACCACTGCCCGCACTAACAGAGGTTAGTGAAGCATCACCCATTTTCCATTTTTTGAGACCAGAGTTCGTTGCTATCCATATGTTTTCATCTTCATCCGATGATACTATTTCAGTCGCAGTTGTAGTGTTCGGTATTTTCGCCCAAGAGACTCCTAAATCAGAACTGTACCACACACCATTTCCGCCAAATCCTTCTTGATTGGAACCAGATGCAACAAACAAAGTACCGTCAGGTGATTGAGTCATGCTAGAAATATTAGGAGAAGCTCCAACGTTGATATACTCGTCAACTCTATTCCAAAGATTTCCGCGATTCGTAGACACAAAAAGACCTCCCGAAACACCACCAGCCCACAAAAGATTATTATTGGTTCTATCAACCTGAACTGCTCTGGTTCTTCCTCCTATATTGTCAGGACCTTGTTCCTCAAATGATATATTTTTGGTCTTCGCGCTCAATTGAAATTGCTTTCTAATTACTTCCAGTTTTTCTGGAGTAATTGGCTGTCCAGTTGATTGATCGATATAACGGGCTTCAAGCCATTGACGTGCATCGTCAGAAGTTTGTGATTCAATTGAATTCACAGATTCCTTTTGATAAACCCCTTTCTTACCGCCCATTTGCCATGCCAATACTATAATAATAGCTGCGAGTGCAACTATGCTAACTGAACCGATGATAAGTTTATTACGTTTCATGTGTTGTGTAATTATTTCTTAAATTCTTGCATTATAGCGACCGCCAAGTTAATAAATATTATTTAAATTATTATTTATTTTGAACGGCTTTTTTTACTCTACTAAATTATTTAATCTTCCTATTAAAAACAATTTTATTCATGTGATTTTAAATTAATCTTGTTTGCTTCTAAAAAAGGTGTTTTTCGGCATGATAAGAACTTCGAACTAAAGGACCACTTTCCACATATTTAAAGCCCATTTTCATTCCCAATTCTTTGTATTCTTGAAATTTTTCAGGTGTAATAAATTCATTAACGGGCAAGTGTTTTGGCGTTGGTTGAAGGTATTGCCCTAAAGTTAGAATATCAACTTGAACACTGCGTAAATCTTGCATCGTCTCAATGACCTCTTCTTCACTTTCTCCAAGACCGAGCATTACTCCTGATTTCGTTCTCATACCGCCTTTTTTTAAACGAAAAAGAACCTCTAAGCTTCGATCATATTTCGCTTGGATTCGAACTTGTTTTGTTAATCTTCTCACCGTTTCAAGGTTGTGAGAGACAATTTCAGGGGCAACTTCGATAATTCGCTGCAAATTTTCCCAATTTCCGGCAAAGTCAGGAATCAACGTTTCCATTGTTGTTCCGGGTGACTGTTTCCTAACTGCGGTTACTGTTTGTACCCAAATATCGGATCCTCCATCCTTCAAATCATCCCTATCTACTGAAGTAATCACTGCATGTTTTATACCCATAGTTTTAACACTATGAGCCACTTTACCGGGCTCAAAAGTGTCAACATTTTCTGGCCGTCCAGTTTTTACTGCGCAAAAACCACAAGAACGAGTGCAAATGTTTCCAAGAATCATAAAAGTCGCTGTCCCTTCTCCCCAACATTCACCCATATTTGGGCAGCTTCCGCTTTCGCAAATAGTGTGTAATTTATGCTGATCGACGAGCGATCGGACTTTTTTATAATTCTCACCTGTGGGCAATTTAACTCGCAACCACTTCGGTTTTTTAATTCTTATGGTAGAATCAGAATTTTCAAAAATTTCACTCATTATAGTTAAATATTAAGCGGATTATAACCACAAATTTAATAACAATTGAACTCCCTTAAAAGTTCATTTACCCTAATGCCCAAATAAATTTTACTTTTACGGATTATTATTACTTTCAAATTTCCGGTTATATGGTTACAGCTGAAATAAAATATTTGGGAAATCTGAGAACTGAATGCCATCATTTTGCTTCTGGGACCATTATAGAAACAGATGCACCGACAGACAATAAAGGCAAAGGTGAACGTTTTTCCCCAACTGATTTGGTTGCAACGGCTTATGCTTCTTGCATGTTGACAATTATGGCGATTTATTGCAATGAGCAAGGCATTGAGATGCATATGGGTATTGCTCGCGTTCAAAAGATTATGGAGGCTAACCCAAGAAGAATTGGAAAAATAATCATAGACCTGGATTTTTCGGGTAATAATTGGTCAGAATTGGAAGCTGAAAAGGCGATTCGAGCAGGAAGAGCTTGTCCCGTAGCGAAAACATTGGGAGACAATGTGGAGATTGAATTTATAATTAAAGTTTAACATGAACAGAGAAAAAGGAGGGTTTCAGCGCAAAAAACCTCAAGAGGATATTATTTACGGAGTTCGATCGGTTATTGAAGCAATTAAGGCAGAACGTGAAATGAATAAGATCATGATCCTTAAAGGGATGAATAAAGATCTTTTTTTGGAATTGAAACAGGCCTTGGTTGGCAAGAATTTTCAATTACAATTTGTGCCTATTCAAAAATTAGATTCCTTAACAGATGGCAATCATCAAGGTGTTGTAGCTTTTGTTTCCCCCGTAGAATATAAATTGATTGAACCCTTTGTCGAAGATTTAATTGGGAGAGGAGAAAAGCCATTTATTTTGGTTTTAGATCGAATAACAGATGTTAGAAATTTCGGAGCAATTGCTCGAACAGCAGAATGTCAGGGAGTTGATGCCATTTTAATACCAACTAAAGGATCGGCTCTTGTCACTGCTGATGCGATAAAAACATCAGCGGGTGCATTGAATCGAATTACGGTTTGTAAAACAGACGACCTTAAAAATTCCTTGTTTTACCTTCAGCAATCTGGCCTCCGTATTATTTCTTGCACTGAAAAAACTAAAATTCCTCTTTATGAGGTAAATCTCAGAGGAGCAGTGGCCGTTATTCTTGGTTCGGAAGAAGATGGGATTACCTCAGACCTGTTAAATATGTCTGATATTAAGGCAAGAATTCCAATGAAGGGAGAAATATCCTCATTAAATGTCGGAGTGGCCGCTGGGATGGTTTTGTATGAAAAAACGCGTCAAGAGCTTTACGGATAGTTTAGATTACATTTTTAAATATCCAAGGTAATTTTGATGGAATCTCATTTAGATTTTGAAACCTTTCTCCGTTTTCTAAATGCTTTTTCTCGTCGTATGGATCAAAAAGTAAAGCGTGCATACCATAATTTCTAGCTCCTGCAACATCTACTTCGTAATCATCCCCTATCATAACTGAATTGATTGCTTTTGCCTTTGCTGCTTCTAATGAATATTTAAATATGACCGGAGAAGGTTTGTTATGTCCAACATCTTCAGAACAAACAATGACATCAAAATATTGATCTAGCTTAGATTTGTTTAGCTTAATATATTGAACTTCTTTGAATCCATTTGTAATAACATGCATATTGTACCCCTCCTTTTGCAGATAATCCAAAGTTTCATGAGCATTTGGGAAAAGAGCTGTTTGTTGGGGGGAAAGTTCAACATATCCATCACTAATTTTGCATACTAACTCAGGACTGTGAATTTCAAACTGTTCTAATGTAATTTTGAACCGGTCATTTCTCAGTTTTTCTTTAGAAAGCCTTCCTGCTCCATATTCTCTCCATAAATGAGCATTGTTTTTCTTGTAATTTGAATGGAAAATCTCAAAACTATCTATTACTTCGTTTAATCGGAGTTCATGAAACAATACGGATAGTGCAACCTCTGAATTTTTCTCGAAATCCCACAGAGTGCGATCGAGGTCAAAAAATAAATGTTTGCTTTTCATGAGAAAAAGTCGGCAATAATAAAAGCTGTTCCCGTTGTGATGATGCCGTTAATTCCAATTCCCAAAATTATTAATGGAAAAGTGCGTCTTTCCTTTCCGTAAAATTTGGCAGTAATAATAGATCCAATAGGTATACTTAGCAAAAAAGGAGCAAAAAAAGCAACACCAATGATTCCAAACTTTTGTTTTATTCGGACGATAAACTTGTTAGTTTTTGTAAACTTTTTCTTTTGATTTAATGGGATACCAGTTTCAATTGATTTTCGAATCATTTCTTTTCTATTCCTATGAGCCCTTTTTAAAAAATACTCACTTGAAAAAAAGAAAATAGCAGCACTAAACAAGGCACCAGCTGAACATGTTAAATATGTTTCAATAAAGGTTAATCCAGCTTTTGGTCCGCCAAAGGGGGTGAACATGAATTTAATCATTGAAAAGCCAAAAAAACCGATGTATTTACCCCAAAGCATATTATGAGTGTTTTAACATTTCACCCCATAAGCTAGGTCCCCTGCGTCTCCAAGACCAGGAACAATATAGCTTTGGGCGGTTAATTCTTTATCTATCGCACCTACCCAAATTTCTGTATTCTCTGGAAAATGATTCTTCAATAATTCAAGTGCATCAGGGGTCGCTATAGCGGACGCAATTATAATCTTTGCTGGTTTC
>CAMATR010000105.1 GCA_945861175.1 Chitinophaga pinensis
TATCAAATGCGCATTATCGAAGGGAAAGAGGCGCGCGTCAAAAGAATTATTATAACAGGAAACACAAAAACGAACGACTATGTAATCCGCCGAGAAATTCGAACGAAACCAGGGGATTTATTTAATCGAAATGATATTATTAGAACACAACGTGAGTTGGCTCAATTAAGATTTTTTAATGAACAGGCTTTTCAGGTGAACCCAATTCCAAACCCTACTGACGGAACTGTAGATATTGAATATGTTGTTGAAGAGAAATCTTCTGATCAAATTGAATTATCGGGAGGCTATGGTGGTGCTGGTCCCACTGGAAATGGACGTATCATTGGAACATTGGGATTGACATTCAATAACTTCTCTACTAAGAACTTCTTTAAAAAAGGATCGTGGTCTCCATTACCAGGTGGAGATGGGCAGCGTTTGTCAATTCGTGCTCAAACCAATGGGCGCTTTTACCAGGGGTATAATTTTTCATTTACAGAACCTTGGTTGGGAGGTAAAAAACCAAATTCTCTCTCTTACTGGATTAATCATACAGCTATTGGTAATGGTTTTTTTCCAACACAAGACTCTTACAATGGGGTTAAAATAAGTGGTACAGGAATCGGTTTAGGACGCAAAAAAAAATGGCCAGATGATTATTTCTCAGCGTATTATGAGTTTAGTTATCAGTATTACGAAGTAGACAATTACAGTTTTTTCCCAATTTTCTCCAATGGTTATGCTAATGACATAGCTTTAAAATATGTTTTACAAAGAAGTTCAGTGAGCGCACCAATATATCCACAATCGGGTTCAAATATTTCCTTCACTGCGAAATCTACTATTCCGTATTCATTTTTTGATAATGTTACTGACTACGAAGGATATACCGCACAGGAACGATATAAATATTTGGAGTATTATAAAATAAAATTTACTAGTGAATGGTTTTTACCGCTCACGTCCGATAAGAAACTGGTACTTATGCCGCGTATTGGTTTTGCCTTCATGGGGGCGTATACTAAATCAAAAGGATTATCTCCTTTCGAACGCTACTCTTTAGGTGGTAGTGGACTTTCCGGTGTAAATCAGTTGGGAGGGCGTGAAATAATAGCGTTAAGAGGATATGAGGACAATTCGGTTTCTTCGGCAGGAGGAGATCCAATTATTGCAAAATATACCTTGGAGTTGCGTTATCCAATTTCTTTAAATCCTTCGGCAACTTTTTATGCTATGTTATTTGGAGAAGCAGGAAACACATTTCCATCAATCGACAAATTTAACCCATTTAATGTTAAGCGATCAGCGGGCGTCGGTATACGTGTGTTTTTGCCGATGTTTGGGATGCTTGGTCTGGATTATGGACTCGGATTTGATCAATTGGATTATTGGTCTAATGATGCTCAAAGGGAAAGTATTAATTCAACAATTCAGCAGAAAGGGTTTTATCCTAAACTCACTTTCACTATTGGAATGAATTTGGGAGAATTATAATCTTATGGTAAAACAATAATTTATTTAAATTCGTCGTTCGGAATTAAAAATCGTTTATGAAAAACATTATTCTGATTACTTTTTTCTTCTTTGGCACAGCGTTTGCTTTTGCCCAAAAGTATGCGTACATCGATTCTGATTTTATTCTGGGAAACGTTCCTGAATATAAAGAATCGAAAGATAAACTGGATAAATTGGCGGATCGCTGGACAAAAGAAATTGAGGATCGCTATGATGTTTTGAAAGTGAAGAAAGATAATTTTGCCCGTGAAGAGGTCTTGCTTCCTTCTGAGGAAAAGAATAAACGAAAGGAGGAAATTACCAAGTTAGAGACGGAAGCAATGGAAATGCAGAAAATGCGATTTGGTGTCAATGGTGATTACTTTCAAAAACGTCAGGAGCTTATTAAACCAATTCAGGATAGAGTTTATGATGCTATGCAAAAAGTTGCATCAAAGCGGAATTACACATTTGTATTCGATAAAGCTAATCAAAGTAATTTGGTTTATGCGGATAGTAAATACGACATCAGTGCTGAAGTTTTGAAAGAAATGGGAATCACTGGAACCAATAAACAATAAATTATAAAAAAGAGAAATGAAAAAATTAGTATTAGCCCTAGTGGTCATTTTTAGTGCAGGAGTAGTTAATGCGCAGTCAAAGGTAGGTCATGTGAATTCTCAAAAATTGCTCGACACTTTGCAATCTAGAAAAGAGGCAATGAAAAGATTGCAAGAGTTTGAAGCTGATGGCATTCGCGAATTGCAGGAAATGGAAGCAGATTTAAATTCTTCATATGCGAAATATGAAAAAGAACGTCCGAATATGATTCAAGCCCAGATCAAAATCGAAGAAGATAAATTGATGAAGAAGCAACAGAACATGCAGGAAAGAGAGCAGGGATTAAATCAAGAAATGCAAATTCTTTCTCAAGGATTGAATAAACCAATTTTAGAACGCGTTCAAAAAGCAGTGGAAATTGTTTCTGATCGTAAAAAATTAAATTATGTGATTGACGAATCTGTCACACTTTATTTCAAGGGTGGAACGGATATTACAGGTGAAGTATTGTTAGAATTACTGCGACTTGACGCCGAATCACTAAAAAAATAAGCATTTTAAGATAGTCTTGAAAGGGTGATCGATTTGGTCACCCTTTTTTTGTAGATTTGAAACGCAATGCATAAAAAGGGTCCAATTGGTGTTTTTGATTCGGGATATGGTGGTTTAACTGTCCTTAAAGATATCATTGCTCATTTACCCCAGTATGATTTCATCTATTTAGGCGATAACGCTCGCGCACCCTATGGAACTAGATCGTTTGAAGTGGTCTATGAATATACACTTCAGGCGGTGAATGAACTTTTTTCAAGAGGATGCGAATTGGTTATTCTGGCATGTAACACTGCATCAGCAAAAGCATTAAGAAGTATTCAACAAAATGACCTTCCCAAAATAGATTCACAGAAAAGAGTGCTTGGCGTAATTCGTCCAAGTGCCGAGGTAATAGGTCAATGGACAACTACGGGCCATATTGGGATTTTGGCCACTGAAGGAACGGTTAGATCTGAATCTTATCCTTTGGAATTACAAAAATTTGCTGCAGACTGTGTAGTAGTTCAACATGCTTGTCCAATGTGGGTATCAATCATTGAAAACGACCAACAGAATACAGAAGCAGGTAAATTATTTATCAAAACAGATATAGAGAAATTACTATTAAAGGATTCAGAGATTGATGTAATTGTTCTTGGATGCACTCATTACCCGCTGATTGAAGATTATATCCTTTCACTTGTACCCTCTTCTGTAAAAGTTGTTTCACAGGGGGGTATTGTAGCTGAAAAACTTGCTGAATACCTTCATAGACATCCGTCAATGGAGAAATTATGTTCAAAAAATGCCAAAATTCAATTTTTAACTTCAGAAAATACGAAAGTATTTAATTTAAATGCCAGTAAATTTCTGGGCAGTGAAGTATACTCAGAGCAGATTCATTTTTAAAAGAGATTTATACGATACTGCCGAAGTTAATGACTTAAAATTTACTCGGGTAAATAAGGATTCTAAAAGTCAAAAGATATTTTACCTTTTATTCATTTAATATAATGCCGCAAAGAACGAATCGAAACGTTTTCTTTGGTTAATTTGATTATGTATGCGCCAGTAATTAAGCCTGATATTTCTATGGGAATTGCGTAGTCTCCGACATTTAAATTTAACGATTTAGAAAAAATAGTTCGACCACTTAAGTCTTCAAGATTTAAGTAATAGTTTCCTTCCGAATTTTTATCTATTCCTTCTATTTCAATTGAAAATAATTGCTCACTCGGATTAGGGTAAGTATTGAATGTAATGTCTTTAAGACAATTGTTTGACAATACTCCTAAATCAACGTATTGCCCGTTAAAATCATATTGAATGAGTTGATAGTAGCCTTGATCTTCAGAATTCTCAGTATCCCGGAATTCATATTGGATTTCCTGATTTGAAGTGCCTGCAGCAGAAACGTTTCCAACTAACGCCCAATTTACACCATCGTTTGATTTCATCATACTGAAATGGCTGCTATTATGTTCTGAGACCGTGCTCCAGAAAAGAGTTTTTCCTAATGGGTGACAAATTAATTTGATTTCCTTTAAAGTAACAGGCAAATAAATAGGAAGAAATATTTGATCTAAATCATCCATATTTCCTGAACCCGAAGGAGTAGGACCAGTATACTGGCCATCGATATGGAATGTTCCATTTACGTTGACTGAAGAATTCCCGCCCCCAACTGTCACATTACCTCCAACATCGAAAACTCCACCCAATGAAACAGAAATAGAACAATTGTTATCAGCTTGTACATTTCCAGTTACATTAATAGAGCCTGTGCCAGCGATACTGAATATGGCATTATTGAATACATCGATAGAGCCGATTGTGGAAGTTCCAAATACTTGAAGTGAGAAATTATTGTTCGTGGCTAAAGTTCCGGTAATTATTAAATTTCCCCCGTTTTGAACTGTTATCCCATCACCGTTTTCTGCATTGACATTTCCGTTAATAGTCAATGTGGCTCCAGACTGAACGATTAAGAGGCCATTATTAGCCATTGTTATACTTGAATAACAAGCACTTGAGGAAATATACAAATCAGGACTCCCTGGTACATTTAAGTTCCCACCAGGAGAGCATTGGCCAAATAATTTTGAGATGGATAAAGTGAGTAATAATATGAATATGCAAGTTAAACGCATTTTAACGAGAATTATCCAGTCGTAAAGTTAAGTGTATCAAAGGTAAGCTTAAAGTATCTTATTAATAAATAATCTTCAAATAATTATGATTTTGGTTTTAATGTCAAAGCAATCAATGTGGATCTTTCAATAGCCAGTGAGGCTTTAGTGCCCTCAAAGTTCTCTCGAATTGTTTCATGAAATAATTTTAACCATTGCTCAAAATCACTTTTAGACAAGTCGAGTTTGGAATGGGCTGTCATCATGTTACCAGAATAACCAGCCTGATCAATGAGTATGAATGCCCAGAAATCAGCTACTTGAGGAAGGTGTGATTCTAAATTTAGTTCCTGAAAAAAATGTCCTATTTGCGCATCAAGTAAGAGTTTTTTATAGAATTTTTTTACGAAATCTTCAATTTCCGTGTATGTTTCAATGTCTTTCATTATTCCTGCTTAAACCATCCTGAGTACATTACATAATTGTCTGCAATCCGCTGTACTTCACCCTTGAATAATTCGGGGGAAAGTGTTTTAACTTTCTTGGCAGGAACACCTGCATAAATGCTCCATGATTCGACTCTCGTGCCCTCCAATAAAACAGCACCTGCAGCAATGATGCAATTGGCTTCAATATAACAATGGTCCATTACAATTGCCCCCATGCCGATTAAAACATTGTCCTCGATGGTGCAACCGTGAACTAGTGCATTGTGTCCTATGGAGACATTGTTTCCTAGATTTACTTTTGTTTTTTCATAAGTACAATGCAATACAGCACCATCTTGAATATTTACTTTATTGCCTATCCTGATCGAGTTGACATCTCCTCTGATTACAGCATTGAACCAAACTGAGCACTGGTTGCCCATGATAACGTCTCCCACGATTGTGGCGTTTTCTGCTAGCCAACAATCATCACCAATTTTTGGTTGAATACCTTTGCATGCTTTGATAAGTGCCATATAGTTTGGTTTTCGACAAAGATACTTACATGCCCTTCTAAGAGCAAGGTCTTTGGGTTGATTTAGAAAATAAAACGATTACAAGCGTCTGATTTGACTTCAGCTTCTCGTTTAAATGAACAATTATTATTTTTTCAATTAGAAATTCTTTTCTTTCCTGAAACTATTAAATCAGGTTGTTGAGCATTCGTATTTTCGTTTGGTTATAAACCCTAAATAGCGCATATTTAAAGAGCACATTTAAATCACTCCCAAAGACTTTCCAACTTTTATAAATGCTTCTATTGCCTTATCTAGATCTGAAATGCTATGCGCCGCTGAAATTTGCGTTCGAATACGCGCTTGACCTTTTGCAACTACAGGGAAGAAGAATCCAATAGCATATACCCCTTCTTTTAAAAGTGCATCTGCGAATTTTTGAGAAAGTGCTGCATCGTATAGCATTATTGGCACTATTGGTGAATTTCCTGGTTTGATATCGAATCCTGCTGCAATGATTTTCTCTTTAAAATAGGCTGTATTTTCTTCTAATTTGTCGCGCAATTCGGTGGTAGAACTCAAGATATCAAATACTTTATTTGAAGCGCCAACGATTGAGGGAGCTAAAGAATTGGAGAAAAGATAGGGTCTCGATCGCTGACGAAGTATTTCAATAATTTCTTTCTTACCAGTGGTATAGCCACCCATTGCTCCACCAAGCGCCTTGCCGAGCGTTCCTGTTATTATATCTACTCTATCAAGGCAATTGTGATATTCTGGAACACCGCGACCAGTTTTTCCGATAAATCCTGCCGAATGACATTCATCTGTCATAACAAGCGCATCATATTTATCAGCTAGATCACAGATTTCGTTCATTTTAGCAATGTCACCATCCATTGAAAAAACTCCGTCGGTTACAATTATACGAAAACGTTGCGCCTGTGCTTTTTGCAGTT
>CAMATR010000106.1 GCA_945861175.1 Chitinophaga pinensis
ACCTTAAAAAAGCAGTAGATAAGTGCATTGAGCTATCTCTAGAAGTGAAAATGCGATATTGTTTAAACAAATGTTTTAACAAAAAAATAAAAAAACCCTCTTAACTTATTGTTTATTAACTTGTTAAGAGGGTTTTTTTCGTGGTCCCAACAGGACTCGAACCTGTATCTAAAGTTTAGGAAACTTCTATTCTATCCCTTGAACTATGAGACCAGAGCATCAAAATTAATGAAATGAACCATAGGGAAAAATGATTGAACGAATTTGGTTCGGATCATTTTAATACTTTTTCATAAGCCCTTCTTGCCGAACCACGGAAAGTCACCTCGCCGCAATAGGAATATCCGAATTTATCGAATAAAAAAATCATAGCATGATTGTCGAAATTGGTGTCAGCCTTGATGCTTGTGATGCCTTTTTCGCGGGTATATTCCTCAATTTTGTGAAATAATTCTTTTGCTAGCCCTCTTCCAAGATGCGATGATGCTATAGCTACCCGATGAAACACCACGAAGTCGCCATTGCTTAGCCACTCTCCCTTCAATCGGGAATATTCGGGTTCATCGTTGATAATGAGGGCAACATATCCTGCAATTTTATCACCTTCAACAAGCACATAACCCGCTTCCTTTTCGATGTCTATCCTAATGATATCGCGATTGGGGTATCCATCCTGCCACTGATTACTTCCATCTACTTTTCTGAGTTCAATAGCGAATTGAATGATGTTCCAGATGGAATCAAGGTCTTGATCTACTGCTTTTCTGAAAATTGACTCTTGATTCATATAATATCTTTCGAAGGCACATTAAAGGGATCTGTACGAAACAAGAAACGGTTGAAAATTAAAAATGCTGTTACTAAAGTAACAGCATTTTTTCTTTGTAGCGGGGACACGACTCGAACGTGCGACCTTCGGGTTATGAGCCCGACGAGCTACCAACTGCTCCACCCCGCACTCTAATCAATCGAAAATTGATTTATTCGAATGCGTTACAAAGATAATGAGAGTTTCTGCATCTGCAAGTGTTCTGCTGAAAAATTAGGAAATATTAGCAGAGAAATGTATTCAATCTAAGAAGTATAAAATCATTTTTCTATTTCTTTCTTGTTACTTTTGATTCACTTTATCATTTATTCTTGAAAATCTGTAAGTATGAAAATGCTATTAATTTATAGTTCCTTAGGTCTGATTTCTTTAATTTTCAGCGCGTGCTCCTCTAATAATGAAGATGGGGAAGGTGAAAATGAAAAGAAAATAGGCAAACTCAAAAACGAGGGCGATTTTGAAGATAAAGTAGCTGCAATTGAGAATAATTCCAATTGGAAAATTATGAACAGTTTGGCCTATAACAACAATGCAGGATCGAGAGAAGAAGTGATTGCCTATCTCAATGAAACAGATGAGGCAGTTAAATTGGAGGAAATTTTCTTTGATGCTCCAACTGGAGATTATGGAACAAGGATTTTTTATGTGGATGGAGGTAAAAAGTTTGCATCGAAAGAAGTTTTTTTTGACAACCAAAAGAAAATACCCCAATTTATTGAACGTATTACTTTTTACGATAAAAAGCAGGCGCCTGTTTATACTAGAGAGCGAAGCACGGCATTGGAAGAAGATTTGTCTAAGCAAATATTTGAGCAAAAAACACCAGTTGGGTTATCAATTGACAGGGCAATGGAAATAATTAATAAGCAAGGTTCTTTTGAAACTACCTTTCAGGGATTCGTTGAAAATGGTGGACTGACATACATCTTAGTGGGTGAAAACACACCAGATGGTTTTGCCTCATCTCTCGTTGTTCAATACGAATCTAAAGATGTTTTGAAATTGCAAAAAAATGAACGAGGAATGATAGGAATACCTATAGAGGTTCAGCACCAAACGATGCTGGATGAACAAGGGCTTAAATTTCAGATTTTATTAAACCTTCGCCTTCTTTAGCCTTAAGCTATTGCTGTAACTTGCATAGGTCCTCTTTCCGCTAAGACAACATAGCAGCCGTTCGACATTTTATAAAACTTTAATAGTAAAGAATTGTTTAGTTTTCGACCTTCATAATCTTAGCTATGGATTTTTTTAAAAGACTCTTTTTAAGTTTAGTTGCTTTTTTTATTTGCGCCACGGCCCAGGCTCAAAACATGAAAATTACAGGAACACTGTATGATTCCTCAGGTACACAGCCACTGCACCAAGCAATGATAATGGCCGTGCGTGTAAAAGATTCTGTTTTGTTGGGATTTACAAGATCTCAAAAAAACGGAACATTTATCCTTACTGGATTTCCTATCGATACTTTTTCCATTGTCATTGCTCATCCAAGATTTGATGATAAGTTCATTTATGTTTTTGGAAATAAAGACAATCAAGAGATTGATATTCCTTCAGTAAGAATGCCTGAACACTCGAAAGAGCTGCAGGAAGTAATGATTTACGCAAATAAAAATCCGATTTATTACAAAGGCGACACATTGGTTTATGTTGCAGATTCTTTTAAGGTGGCCGAAGGCGCTGTGGTAGAAGACCTCTTAAAAAAACTTCCTGGGTTGAAGATAGATAAAGATGGGAAAATCACTTCCCAAGGACAAGAAATCAGCAAGGTACTGGTTGATGGGGATGAATTTTTCGGTTCTGACCCTACTGTAGCTACAAAAAACCTTGCGGCAGATGGGATTGAAACAGTGCAGATTTATGAAAAAACAGACAATGAAACTATTGGAGGTTCTGACGAAAAAATTCGCGTACTAGACCTCAAGCTCAAGGAAGAAGCAAAAAAGGGTTATTTCGGAAGGATATCAGGCGCATCGGACATGGCACTTACTCCTTTGGAAGATTATTCCGGAAGCCGACCATTTTATGAGGGGGAACTACTCTTTAATAAATTCAATAGTAAACAAAAAATATCAGTTTTTGCCCTAGGATCAAATACACCGCGTTCTAGTTTTGGTCGCGGTGACCTGAATAAATTTGGTTTGTCCAATGAAAATGGTGCAAACAGAAATTTCTGGGAGCCCAATAACAGCGATAATACAAGTGGAATACCTCAAACATTGAAGGCTGGAATTTATTATTCAGACAAGTTTGGTAAAAAGAAGAACACTGAAATGCTCTTTAATTATTCCTTTTACAACGACCGTTTAGACGCCAGATCTTCCAGTCGCTCGCAATATTTTTTGACTGACACTACCTATTTCACAGAAGATTCAACACGCAACTATTCTGAGAATGAATCCCATAAATTCAATCTTTCCATTCAAAGTCAGCTTGATTCGCTTACCTTGTTAGAATTTAAGCCTTCCATTAGCATTGATAAAGGCCTCACTAACAGTGCAAATTTCAATGATTTCACAGGCGAAACAGGTATAGAATCATTGTCAACACACGTTAATAATGACAATATATCTAAGGGGTTAAGTACCAATAGCACCTTGCGTTTGTATCGTAAATTCATGAAGAAACGGCGTGAATTAGAGGTGCGATACGACCTCATAACCACGGATAACAAAACTGACGGAAAACTGAATACTAGCTCAGAATACAAACTTTTAGGGATTACTGATTCTGTGGATCAGAATAAAATCAATTATAATTCTAGTACAAGTCACTACGGCACGGTTAGTTATTTTGAGCCAATATCGAAATATTGGAAAGTAAATGTTAATTACCTCTACGAATATGGTTTTTCTAATCAGCTTAAGGAAACTAATGATAAGGTAAACGGAATATATAACGGTTTCAGGGCTGAATTCTCTAATAATTTTGGAAACACACGTGTTCAAAATAGAGGGGGTGCTGAAATGATTTATGAAACTGGGAAGCATTATCTTTCCGGCGGATTGTACTTCCGAAATATCAATATTTACAACAATAATTTGATATCGAATGTTGTTATCAATCAAAATATCAATAACTACCTACCTAAATTTAAATATGAGTATAAACCGTCCATTAGTAAACGTTTTACGGTGAATTACAACACAAGCTCACAACAGCCCGCAATTGCGGATCTGCAGCCTGTGCAAGACAATTCGAATCCAAACAGAATTCAGGTTGGTAATCCCGACTTAAAGCCAAATTATGTTCACAGAGTCAATGTGAATTTTAACACTTGGAATGCACTTTCTGGCAAATACATTTGGTCTGGGGGATCTTTTAACTTAACTCAAAATGGATTTGCCACACAAACAACCTTTGACGTATTTGGAAGAACTGAGTCAAAAACGATCAACGTTGACGGGAACATGAGTGCAAATGTTTTTGCGGGAGCTGGTTATCCTATTCTTGACAGAAAAATTGAATTCCAACCTTCAATGAGCGGTTCTTTCAACCGTTTTAAAAGTTATGTTGGGTCTCAAGAAAACGTAACGGACAACTTTGCCATCACACCTGAATTTGATATTGATTTTGAATGGGATTCTTTGGAAATCAGCTTCGAATCCAGCTATTCCTATAACAATCCAATAAGTTCATTGAGTTCCGTATCGAATACTCCGTTCTCAATTACAAATATCTCTCTAGGAGTTGATTGGAAATTTCCAAATGGAGTA
Source organism: Chitinophaga pinensis (assembly GCA_945861175.1). Lineage (GTDB taxonomy): Bacteria > Bacteroidota > Bacteroidia > Flavobacteriales_D > Crocinitomicaceae > M0103. The sequence continues at coordinate 4,549 of CAMATR010000106.1, forward strand.
GGTGTTAAAGTTGATGGTAATTACACAAAGAATAATCAACCGGGTAGAGGATTCTATGATACGGAGTATTTTGTATTCAATGCAGAAATAAATAAAAAGTTCCTTAAAACACAAAACTTGACAGTATCCTTGCTTGGTAATGACCTCTTAAATCAGAATATTAATGCCACTAGGACGGTTAACGGAAATGCCGTTACAGATTTTCGCACTACGATTATTTCTCGGTATTTCCTCCTGAAGGCAAACTATAGATTCAACAATAGAAAAATGAAAGAAGATGACTTTAAAGGCTGGTATTAATCGATTTTTACTTTTTACGGGGCTACTGATAGTTGGGAATAATTTATTCTCCCAAATTAATACGGGTAGAATAATATTCGAGCGGAAAACAAATCTTAAAAAACGCTACGGGGATAATCCGCGAATGAAAAATTTCATAACGGAAGAAAATAAATATCGAACAGAAAATTTCGAATTATTTTTTAATGACACATCTTGTGTTTTTCGCCCTATACCAGAAGATGAAGCATCTTCCCAACAAGGCTTTATGAAGTTTTTAACCAATAAAAATACAGTCTATCAAAACCTGAATAAAAAAGAAAAATTCATCATCATTGATTTATGGGGGACTAGTGCTTATATCAAAGATACTATGGATAAACGATCGTGGAAAATTACGGAAAGTACTCGAAACATTAGTGGATACAATTGTCGCAAGGCTATTTGGCAGATGAACGATTCTACACAAATTTACGCTTGGTTCTCTTCAGATATTGTTCCTTCCGTTGGTCCTGAAGGATTCCAAGGACTACCAGGTGCAATATTGGGCATGGCAACCGAAGATGGTGGAGTAATTTATTTTGCTAAAGATGTAAAACAAATGGAGTTGCCGACTGGTATTTTGCAATATGATGCGAAAGGAAAAGATGTATATACGGAAGAAAAACTAAAGGTAATGCTAAAGGAACGTATGTCACAATGGGTCAAACCTAAAGACCTAGAAGCGATGTTTGTTTGGCTCTAAAATTATGAATAAACAGTTTCCGCAATAACTTCTTTTACTTCTGGAAGATGGGATTTCAACAGGTTTTCTATCCCCCCTTTAAGAGTTGCTGTTGAAGAAGGACATCCAGCGCACGACCCTCGCATGGCGACCGTTACAGTACCTTCGCTGTAACCGAGGAAATCAATCGCGCCCCCATCATTTTCCACTGCTGGGCGAACGTATTCATCCAACAAATTTCGGATAGCATCATCGTATTCAGAGGGCGCATATTCTTTAGTTTCACCTGAAACTTCTATTGAAGCTTTTGGGGCAGGCATTTGAAGGAGTATATCCTTACCTTCAGCAATCCAATCTTTCACGAATTCTCGCAATTCCATTGTAATGAAATCCCAAGGAACATTATCCGTTTTTGTAATAGTAACAAAGTTGGCGGCAACAAATACATTTTTAACAAATGGAAACTGCAAGAGTTGCTCTGCCATTGGTGAATATCCTTTTGCATCAGCAGATGAAGAAAACTCAAATGAATCACCTGAAATCAATAAGTATTTGTTGGCTACAAACTTCATCGTTGCAGGATTTGGTGTCATTTCTGCATACACAGTAACTGGAACATTCATATTAAATATTTTCTACAAAATTAACTTAAACTTCCAAGAATGGCTGTTTTTATTTTTGGGATATTCAAAATTCTCGACTAATTTTGTTATGTGAAAATCATGCACCGCATAGCTTTACTGCATTTAGTCCTTTTGCTGTTTATAGGCAATATTGGGGTGCGTATCTTTACTCACTCTTGCAGAGAAGACGGCACTTTTAAATCCTATTTTCTTGAACTTAACAATCACTGTAGTAATAAAGGAAATACCGTTCTGCCAACTTGTTGTCAAAGAAAATTTGATAGTCAACCTATC
>CAMATR010000107.1 GCA_945861175.1 Chitinophaga pinensis
AGTCTCATTTACTCGATTTTCATTTTCCTGCCCATGGCGCATTATCTCAATATAAAGATCATCCTTGAAAAGTTCTTTCCACCAGAGTAATGCATCCTCCGCTTGTTTTTCTCCGACATTGAGAATGAGTTGTGGAATTTCACCGTACATGTTTCCAGAAAGAACAATAAGATCTTCTTTGTACTGTTCAATAACTCTTTTATCTACACGAGGAACATAATACATTCCTTTTGTGTAAGCTATTGAAGCTAATTTTACAAGGTTATGGTATCCTTTTTTGTTTTTGGCCAATAAAACCACTTGATAACCATTGTCCTTTTGAGTTTTATCTTCAAGATTGCGACAAACATTGAATTCGCATCCAATAATTGGAAGAATTTCTTTCTTTGTAAATTCGTCTCCATTTTCATGGGCTTTTTCACGTTCTACTTTGATATTTTTATTGTACGCACTTACGGCCTTTTCAAAATGAAAGGCAGCCATCATATTCCCAGTATCGGTGAGAGCTACAGCTGACATATTCAATTCAGCAGTTTTGGCTACCAAACCATTAATATCTATTGTGGATTGGAGAATTGAAAATTGTGTGTGATTATGAAGATGCGCAAATTCAAAGTTCGAAATTTTAGAACTAGCGCCATTTTTAATAAAATTAGAACCCTTAACGACTGTTTCTAACTTTTTGAGTTTAGCGCTTTCCTCTTTTAGGTTCAAATGTTTTAAACCAATTAAAGCAAAAATTTCAGTATTTAATTCGCGAAAGTCACTCAGATAATGTCCACTGCATTTTAGTTGTTCTATCGAGTAATGTTCTCTTCGCAATAGCTCCATGAAACAGCGAGTAGTTGCCTCGACATCGGCGGTTGCATTGTGTGCTTCTGCAAATGGCTCATTAAATAGGTACTGATGCAACTCCGTTAGTGTTGGTAATTTTGGTCTACCACCTCTTCCACCTGGCAATTGACAAAGTTCTGCTGTTGCTTCTGTGCAAGTATCCAAAATTGGCATCTGCAAAAGGGGTGAATTCGTATTTATGCGAATAAACTCACATCCAACAACATTAAGATCAAAACCAACATTCTGTCCAACAACAAAATCTGCCTTTTCAAGTGCCTTATTAAAGAGAAAAAGTACATCCACTAAAGAGTCACCAAATTTCTCTGCAAGATCTGTAGAAATTCCATGGATTCTTTCAGCATCGAATGGAACATCAAATCCTTCAGGTCGAACTAAAAAATCCTTCTGTTCAAGGAGTCTTCCCATGTCATCATGCAATTGCCAGGCAATTTGCACAACTCTCGGCCAATTGGTTGTATCAGTTATAGGCGCTTTCCAGTCGCGGGGTAAACCCGTAGTTTCGGTATCAAAAATGATGTACATGAGGATAGTTAATTCGAGCTATAAATATACGCAAATTGCCCAATTGATTAAATCAATTTTATCAACAATTTAAGGATATAAAAAATGTTTTATTGAGGCGTTACAAATACTTTAAAACGGAGTTTTTCCTTTTTCCTTTTAGTATTTGTAATGAAATAAACGATACGATCTTGGTAATAAGTTTTCCCATCGGTATCGAAGGTTATTTTTATTTGAACTGACGCACCTGGAGGTATTGGGTCTTTTGAAAAATATGCTTTGGTGCAGCTGCATTCGACTTGGAATTCACTTATGAGTAATGGTTTTTTACCTGTATTTCTAACAATGAATAAATGCTCCAATTGCTCACCCTCCTTGGCATTAGGAAATTTATAGGTTGAGCCCTTAATAAAAAATTCCGCCTCTTGGGTAAACCCAAGGGCGGAATTTAGAATAAGTAAAATCAGGATACCTGATCGCACGATTAGTTATTTGTTGGAGCTCCTGAATTATTAACTGGGGCTTGACCTTCAGGTGCAGGAAGAACATTCCCTTTTATTCTCAAGATGTTCGTACTCGTTTTCGTTGTTGCATCAAATGAGCCATTAACTGCATTTGAAGTAATTGTAACGCTTTTATTGATTGCTCCGGGGCGTTTTGTATCATATTTCACTCTAATGACACCTTTTGCTCCCGGTGCAATTGGTTCTTTTGGCCATTCAGGTACAGTGCATCCGCATGAACCTTTCGCATTGGAAATAATTAATGGTTCATCGCCTGTATTCTTGAATTCAAACTCACAATATGGGTCTCCATCATACTTGATTGTTCCATAATCATGAGTTTCTTTAGAAAATTCAACTTTCGAACCTTTTTCAATTGTTTGAGCAGCAGCTTTGCTTAATGCTGACGCTGCGAAGATAATTACTAGAGAGAGAAATACTTTTTTCATGGTTATACATTTAAGTTGTTTGAGCAAAAATAAAACAATTACCAGGCCAAAATTTAGAATTAACACATCGTTAACAGAGAAAATTAAGGGAGTCTCATGTTCTTCATTTTATAGTTAATGAATTCATCAAAATTCATTTTTAAATGATTAAGTCGGTCTTCTATTCCTTCTTTTTTATCTTTTTCCATCCCTGGATTTTCTTTAATCAAAAGAGTGTAATAATAGCGGACTTTGGAAGTATCTCTGGGATGAATGAAGATATCATAGGCACTTCCCTGACTTTCCAATACCAATGCTCGATTTATGTATTTAGGATATTCTTTCAATAATGTGTCAGCATATTGAACTGCTCGTTCCTGAATATTCATACCTGAATATTTCATATGCACCTTATCTAAGCATTCTGCTGCATAAAGATCCGATGGATAATTATGATAATAATCCAATAACCGATTAATTAATTCAAAATGCGTGAGATTAGGTATTTGTTTTATTTCAGTTAAATCGGCTTGCAGCCCTTTCAATGAATCTTCCATTTCATTGATACGATTTTTTAATTGCTCTCTAGAGGGTTTTTCAGCCTTGTCTGTATTTGATTCACCGCAAGATGAAACAACTACCGTTAACATTACAAAAACCAAAATAAAACTTGATTTAAAAAATACTTTCATGGTTATCTGGATTTTTTAATTTTTGGAAACTTCATTTTATAATCCACTTTGACTTCTCCTTTTGAAATATTTTGAAGCCTTTTAGTTAATAATCTTCTTTTAAGAGGAGAAAGATGATCTGTAAAAAGGATACCATCCACATGATCGTATTCATGCTGTATAATTCGAGCGGCATATCCATCAAAGACTTCATCGTGCAATTGAAAATTTTCATCGTAATAAGATATATGTACTTTTTCTTTACGAAAAACTTCTTCACGAATCTTTGGAATGGATAGACATCCCTCGTGAAATCCCCATTCTTCACCTTCCTCTTCCTCGATAATTGGATTTATGAAAACCTTTTTGAAATTTTCAATTCCTACTGCTTTTAGATCTGGTTCTTCGCCATCGTCTGCATCATCTGCAAACGGGCTGCCATCGACAATAAACATGCGAATTGACTTTCCAACCTGGGGTGCGGCTAAACCTACTCCTTGAGCAGCATACATCGTTTCATACATGTCCGCAATTAATCCCTTCAAACCTGGAAAAGCTTTATTTAATTCCTCCGCTTCCTTTTTAAGAACCGGATCACCATATGCTAGTATTGGAAGGATCATTGAAATAATTTTGTTGCAAAAATAATTGAATGCTCGAATGTCTGTATCCTACTTAACATTTTTTTAGACTATGAAATGGAATCCAAGTAAGATTGTAAAATTACCGCCGCGCTCACCATGTCCAAAGTTCCCTTTTCTTGACGCTTTTTCTTCTTCATTCCGGAAGCTATTAATAAGCGAGCGGCGATCTTAGATGTAAATCGTTCATCATGTAAAACTACTTTCTTATTCGAAAAATGATTTTCAAGTACCACTTTTAGAAGGCGTACATTTTCAGAAATATGAGAATCTGAATTATCAAGTCTTTTTGGCTCACCAAGTACAATTATTTCAATTGTTTCTTTTTGGAACAATACTTCTAAATGGTCAATTAAATTAACTGAATCTACTGTGGTCAAAGGGGCTGCAATTATCCGTAATTCATCTGTTATGGCCAAGCCTGTTCGTTTCAAACCAAAATCGATTGCAATTATTTTACTCATCACGCAAATATAAGGTGATATCACATTCTAATGACTATCTCTATATTTGTAAAAAATAAAAAATGAGATTAGTAATAGAAGCAGCTTGGGAAAATCGAGAATTATTGAAACAGTCGGCTACTATTCAAGCCATAGAACATGTCATTGAAGAGATTGATAAGGGAAGACTCAGAGTCGCAGAACCTAATGAAGGTGGAGATTGGATTGTGAATGAATGGGTTAAAAAAGCAGTTGTAATGTATTTCCCAATTCGACAGATGGAGACCATTCAAGTTGGTCCGTTTGAATTTCATGATAAAATGGCTTTGAAAAGAAATTATAAAGAACTCGGTGTTCGCGTTGTACCTCATGCCATTGCTCGTTATGGTGCTTATGTTGCTCCAGGAGTCATCATGATGCCATCCTACATTAATATTGGTGCATATGTCGATTCAGGAACGATGGTTGATACATGGGCAACAGTTGGGTCTTGCGCTCAAATTGGAAAAAATGTTCACTTAAGCGGAGGCGTTGGAATAGGTGGAGTTTTAGAACCATTGCAAGCATCTCCTGTCATCATTGAAGACGACGCTTTTGTTGGATCTAGATGTATCGTTGTTGAAGGAGTCAGAGTTGGTAAACAAGCGGTTTTAGGTGCCAATGTCGTATTGACGAAATCAACAAAGATTATTGATGTAACGGGAAATGAACCGATTGAAATCAGAGGATATGTGCCCGAAAGAAGTGTTGTGATTCCCGGGTCCTACACCAAAAAATTTCCGGCAGGGGACTACCAAGTTCCATGTGCCTTAATCATAGGTCAACGAAAAGCATCAACAGATTTAAAAACCTCATTAAATGATGCTTTAAGGGAACATAATGTTGCTGTTTAATATTCTAACTTTCAAATAACTACGAATCCCAGGAACTTTCCTGGGATTTTTTTTTGATTTTTTATCATTTTTTTAAACAAGCGTTTAAAATCCTTGTATAAATTTGTGTCGTGAAAAAAGATACAACAACAGAAGAAAAAATTCGTGAAGCTGCTCGTCAAGTTTTTCGCTCGAAAGGCTTTTATGGATGCACTTCGAGAGAAATTGCAAATGCAGCTGGAGAAAATGTAGCATTAGTAAATTACTATTTCAGATCTAAAAGTCAATTATTCAAAATAATTTTTGAGGCAGCAATGGACGACTTTGTCCTTTCAATGGTTGAAGTCTTCGGATCCAAAAAGTCACTCGTAGAAAAAATGCGCATATTCATTGACCTTGAGTATGCATTCTTAGCAAAACATCCTGAACTTCCTTCATTCATTTTGAATGAAATGAATCGCGAAGACGGTTGCAACATCGATCATCAAAAATATTTTCTGAAAGTTGCCGAAACTGGCCTATTCGAAGAATGTTTCAAAGCACAAGAGGAAGGATACATGCGAAGTATTAGCCTCAATAGTATTCCGTTACTAATAATGTCGAATTGCCATTATCCAGTTATGGCGAAAACAATGCTGATGCAGTTGCATGGCATGACCTCCAAAGAATACGATGATAACCTAAACATACACAAAAAACTAGTCTCAGATATGTTGATTAACTTTTTATTTCCTCAATCTAATTAAAACAATAACCAATGAAAAACACCTTATTGTATATACTGATATTATTTATTGGTTGTCAATACCGAGCACAAGGGCTTGATCTTGAGGCGTGTTTACGAATGGCTGACACAGCAAATATTGCAGTTAGAAATGCACAGCTAGATATTGAAATCAATGATCGAAATCGCACGGCTTATCTTTCAGCAAGATTACCACAATTGATTTATTCTGGCGATTACAGATACAATGCAATTATACCAGGACAAGTTGTGCCAGGAGCATTTTTTGGCGGGGCACCGGGGACATTTACTACTGTCCAATTTGGCGTACCATTTACTTTAAGCAATACCTTACAATTGAATCAAATTTTATTTAATTCACAATTGGAATACGGACTCGCTGCACTCAAGATAAATGAGGAAATAGTATCCGTGAAACAAAAGCTCACTTCTCAAGACGCAAAATATCAAGTTGCTACAACATTCTTTAACCTTCAAGCAGTTACTAAACAATTAAAATTTGTTGAAGGTAATTTGTCTAACATGGAAAGATTAATCAATAATATGGAAGGATTGGTTAATCAAGGCTTAGTAATCCAAACTGAATCGGATAAGTTGAAAATTTCAAAAATGACATTGTTAAACACAAGAGAGTCTCTAAGTGCCTCGCGAGATCAACTTGAGACCATGTTGAAAATATTAATTGGGATGAATACACAAGAAAAAATTGATCTCACTGCAGATGATTTGGTGGAAAAAACTATTCTTGTCGACAATTCTACTATTAATCTAC
>CAMATR010000108.1 GCA_945861175.1 Chitinophaga pinensis
TCCAATTCCTTGCACCACAGGAAAAGAAAAATGAAGATTTGGGTGCTGAAGAGCCATCACTTTTCTGCATGATGAACAATTACCGCAACTATCCCCCCCTACAGGGTCTTCGCATAATAAAAATTGAGCAAACGCCAGTGCTAAGGGCAATCCACCAAAACCTGCTTTTCCATGAAATAGTTTGGCATGGCTGACCTTGCCTTGTTGAACCTCGAGTATGAGTTTTGATTTCTGCTCTTGCAGACCTATAACTTGTTTAAATTGCACGCCATAAAGTTACACCAATTTGGAATTATTTCTGAAATTGAACAGTCCAAAAACTTTTCTATTAACTTTAACATAACAAAATTCCTTGAAATGAAAAAAATAATACTTTTTTGCGGTCTGCTTGTTTGTGGACAATCTTCTGTTGTATTTGCAGGTGAAAAGTCATCCATTACAACCCTGTTTAATAAAGAGGCTGTTACTTTTACTGTTCAGGTGCTTTCTGCGGGAAAACCGTTAAAAGGGGCTTTCGTTAAAGTTGTATCCCTTGTCGGCAACATTACAATTGGTGCCGGAACAACGGATGAGGGTGGTAAAGCACTTATAGCCATTCCAACATATGACAAACAACTCATTAGTATTCAAGTTTCACACAACATGTTTCGTGAAAATAGATTAGATGATATTGCTTTAGAAAATGGCAAAACGTATGGTATTCAGCTCAAAAGTAGATCAGAATCGGCAGACAAAGTTACCGCTGAATCATCAGAAAAGGTAAATAAATTAGAAGGAAAAACTGTTAAAAACGAAGAAAAAGAAAGCCAATACCGCAACGATGCAGAAAAATATGCAGTAGAAAAGGAAAGGGCCGCGGCTTCAAATGAGCAACTGAAGAAGGAAAGAGAAGAAACGGAGAAATCCGCTTCGGAAAAGCAATCTGCGGCTGATAAACAAAAATCAGAAGCTGAAAAAACGAAAGAGGAAGCGGAAAGAATTAAAGCTTCTGAAGCAGTTCGTTTAAATGAAGAATCAAGAAAAAGAGAGGCGGAAATAAAGCAGCGACAAGAAGAAGAGGAAGAGCGCTCAAAAGCATTGGCGGCTGCAAAACTAGAAAGCGCCAAAGAAAGTGAAGAGCGAGCTAGAAAAGAGGCTCAAGAAAAACAAAAAGATCAAGAGAAAGAAAAGAACGAAGCTGAAAAGCGTGCTGATGAGCAAGAGAAAAAAGCGCGTGATGAAAAAGAATCTGCAGAAGAAAAAGCAAAAAACGCTAAAGATAAAGCAGACAAAGAAAAAAAGGCTAAAGAAGATGAAGAACGTAAAGCCGAAAGAGAAGAAGACGCCAAAAAAGAGGCTGAAAAAGCAGAGAAAGATGCTGAAAAAGATTTAAAAGAGGCTGAAAAAGAGGAGAAAGAAGCTGCTGAAAAGAAAGAAGCTGCAGATGCTTTAAAAGATAAATTAGCTGATCTGGATGAAGAGCAAAAAGAAATCGATGATGCCAGAAAAGAACTAAAAAAAGATCAAAAAGAAATCGATAACAAAATGAAAAAGGGCAAAAAACTCGATAAGTTGAAAAAAGCCCAAGAAAAATTAAATGAAAAAAATGCTGAATTAGACGAGCGACAAGAAAAGCTTGATCAAAAACGCAAAAAGGCAATTAAAAAATCTAAATAAAATAAAGACGGTTTAAACCGCCTTTTCTATTAAACTTGTTCGCTAAATTCAAATATCACTTTTTGCTCCACTTCATTATCTTGATGTGGGGTTTTACAGGAATACTTGGAAAACTTATACACCTAGACGCCTATATTATCGTTTGGCATCGCCTCTTAATTGCTGTACTTGGGCTTTTCATCGTGCTTATTTTATTAAAGAAAGGTGTGTTTCCTGTTCAAACCAAACATTTTTGGAAAAGCATGGGGGTAGGTGTTGTTGTGGCCCTTCACTGGATGACTTTTTACAAATCTATTGAGCTCTCTACAGCTTCGTTGGGGATCTTGTGTCTTTCAACAGCGACATTGCATGTTACATGGCTAGGGCCCCTTTTAACAAAGCAACGTTTTTCTTGGGTAGACTTTTTGATGGGTTTAATCGTTATTTATGGTATTTATTTTGTGTCTACCGACTTTAGCGAAAGCGACACTGTAGCCCTTAAGTATGGGCTGTCTTCAGCTTTTTTTGCTGCACTTTTTTCAGTGCTTAACGCTAGCTTGTCAAAAGAAATAGAGCCATACAAAATGAGCCTGTACGAGTTGCTTTCCGCTTTCATTTTTCTTAGTTTTTGTTTGCTGTTTTGGGGAGAAATGTCCTTCGATGTTTTTAAAATGACTACATCTGATTTTTTATGGTTACTCTTTCTTGGGTTGCTTTGCACATCTTTTGCCTTTTTAGCTTCAATCGAGGTTGTTAAACGCTTAGGGGCCTTTACGTTTTCATTAAGTGTAAATCTAGAGCCTGTTTATACGATGCTTTTAGCGATTGTTATTCTTAATGAGGACGAACTACTGAATCGAAATTTTTACTTTGGCTCAGCGCTCATTGTTTTGGTTGTAATAGGTAACGCCTTATATAAGTCCCTTTTAAAAAAAGAACCATCCGTAGGGCCTTAATCTATTTTTTCTAAAAACGAAAACCAATTCTTTGATTGTGTTTCATTCAGCACCCTTGGAAATTTATTCTGAGACCCGGATTTACCTATGGACTCCATAAATTGGTAAAAGACCGTAGTATCTAAAACCCTAAGAACCGGTTCTTTCAGGCTATATTTTCTTGCATAAGCATAATCATCGTTAATTATTCCTAATTCTACATCAATCATGGACATAATTGCTTTTGGGTCAAGTGTTGAATTAGTTCCAATAAACCATTCTTGCCTCAGTTGTTCGTGGTTAGCATGAATACAAAATTCAGAAATAGCTATTTTTTCTCTGTTAGCGATTTTATTGATCGCTGAATTTATATTATCCAACGAAAGGTGTTCTCCTACTAAGCTTAAAAACTGCTTTATTCTGCCTGTAATTTTAATTTCTCTTTCTTTCAGATCAATGAAGCGAACTAGGTCGCCTATCATATAACGCCAAAGCCCCGCGTTTGTGGAAATAACCATGGCATAATCAACACCCTCTATTACCTCACTAATAGTGTAGGCGGTATGATAGTCTTTTAAACTTCCTTGTTCATCAAAATGATCACTGTTAAATGGCACAAACTCATAAAAAACACCCGTATTCAGCAACAAGCGCATTCCACTATTTTTGACAGACTGTTGATAAGCAAAATAACCCTCGCTCGCGAGGTAAGTATCAAGTAAATGTATATTTTTTCCAATTACTTTTTCTAGTCTTGGAATATAAGGCTGCATAAATACCCCTCCATGAATATATACACCCAGATTTGGCCACATTTCATGAATGTTTTTTAATTTGTACCGCTCCACTATTTTTTCCATCAGCATAATACACCAACTTGGAACCCCTGCAATTATTCCAATATTCCAGTCCGGAGCTTTTTCCACCATCTTTTCCATTTTATGGTTCCAGTCTTTGATGCCCGCGATTCTGCTGCCGGGTTTGGTAAACGGATTCACAACGAACGATGTATATTTTTTTAAAATTCCACTAAGGTCCCCTTCTATGTGTGTCTTTTTACGTGTCAACTTAGTACAGCCGCCAACGGCCAATACACTAGCGCTAAACAACTCTTCGGAAAGGTCTAACTCGTGAAGCGTTGAAATTTGTCTAAGGCTAGTTTTTTGAAAAGACCGAATCATCGCCTCGGTAATCGGTATCCTTTTACTTGGAGAGCCTGTTGTGCCTGATGATAACGCAAAATGCTTTATTCTACCAGGCCACGTATGATCTTTTTCTCCTGCAATAGTTAAACGTAACCATTCTTTGTAAAACTTGTCGTAATCAGTAATTGGAACTCTGGATTTATATGCCGCAACCTCATCTGCTTCTGTTTTAATTTGGGAAAACCCAAACTCTTGCCCAAATCGCGTCCACTGAGCTTTGTCTAATAAAAGATTAAGCGTGTTCAGCTGATTAGTATATTCCTTACCTTTATTAAAGTTTCTCTTGTAAGAAATTGCAGTTGTTTTCTTAATAAGCTTTCCAACAATTGGCATAGGCTATTTGATTTCTACAAAGTTAAACAACTCTTTTAATAGTTGTTAATGATCTTTTCATTGTAAAAAAGAATCATTTCGTTAAAATAAAAAAAATGTTTATTACTACATTTGCATACTAAAAATTAGAAACACCTTCTCTATGAACAGAAAAAACTTCATTGTCCCTCATGACTTCACAGAAGTCGCTGATATTGCTTTAACCCATGCTATTGCAACAGCAAAGCCCTTAAACGCAAAAGTTTATGTTCTTCATGTGGTAGCAAAAGAAAAAAATATTCGTGAGGCCGAAACAAAATTGAACGAAATTATTTCTGCTCATAGTTCAAACAACGTGGAGCTGCTTCCCGTTGTTCGTGTAGGCAGTATTTTTGAAGATATTGGCGAGTTTGCAGCAGAGCACCATGCTGAATTAATATTTATGGGAACTCATGGCGCGCACGGCTGGCAGCATCTAACAGGTAGTCATGCTCTCAAGGTTATTACTAGCTCATCTGTTCCTTTTATAATTGTGCAAGAAAAGGGAATCAAAGAAACTGGATACGATGATATTGTTGTTCCTATGGATCTTAATAAAGAAACCAAGCAAAAACTGGCAATTGTTGCTGAATTGGCGGCTTATTTTAAATCCCGTGTTCATGTTATTACACCAGATGAGTCGGATGAGTTTCTTCGCCATCAAATAAAGGCAAACATTAAATTTGCGAACAAATTTTTTGGAGAGCGCGGTATTGAAATCACAACAACTCTTGCGCCGTCAAGTGGCTTTGATAAAGCAGTTGTTAAACACGCTGTTAATATAGACGCGGATCTTATTGCTATAATGAACTTAAATAAAAGTAATTTCTTGGGGACCATTACCGCGAATTACGAGCAATATATCATAACAAATGATGCGAAAATTCCAGCTCTTGTTATAAACCCAATCGATAGTCCATACGGGCAGGGTATTTTGTTTAGTTAAAATTATTTCACATAAAAGAGAAAAGCTCAAAATTTTTGGCTTTTCTCTTTTATTTCTGTTAATCTGTATAGTCTTTGTTGTCAAGCCTAGACTGAACTTCTGCAATGTTTTTCAGCTTTTTATCTTCTCGAGTTTTGATAGCTGTTTCAGTAAAATATTTATGCATAGTTAAAAATGAGATTTGTATTTCATCCCATCTTCTATCGCTGTCAATTTTTCCGTGTTCTTTCAGTTCTCTTCTTAATTTGTCCGCAATCTCATGAAAATCTTCGCGCCCCAAATAATCAAGGTCTGCATCACACATGATCTGTTCTAGCTTATTTTTTGGTTGATGGGGAATTTGGGTAACATAAATCAACTCTTTAATCGTCTCTATATGTTGCGTGGTATATCCGTATTTAGGAAGAATCTCTTCTGCTAACCTGGCTCCGGCCGGTTCGTTTTTATCATACTGTTCAACGAATCCTGCGTCGTGATATGTCGCGGCTGACTTTAATAAGAAAAGTCCCTCATCTGTAACGCCTTCCATTAAGGCTATTCGTTCAACGGCTTTTACAACATCTTTCGTGTGTTCAATGCTGTGATAATGTAGTTTTTCAGAAAGGCCCTTTTCAAGGATTTTAATAATGTGTCGCTCCGCTTTATAATAATTTATTGAACTATAATGGTGCAAATTTACGATTTGATGAAATCGCTCATTTGGATATATTCCTTCGCCATTTATAGAGAGTTCTGGTTTAATCCTTTCAACCGTATACATATCAATTAGCCCCTGGCCCTTAGATTGTACCTTTCCCCTGAAAACACACTCAAAATAAGGCTCAACAAGAAGAAAAGTGTTGCCAGAAATTGTAACCCTCCCTGGCTCACCTAACATTTCCATTCTTTGCGCCTTATTCACTGTTGCCCCCCAAATATCATAAGCTAATCGCTCACTTCCAATTACCCCCGCAGTTACCTCTCCAGTATTAATACCTAATCGAAGCTCCCAATATTCATCATTTGTTATTATTGCCTCATTTTTTAATTTTCGCATATACTCTTGTATTTGTATAGCGGCAAGACAAGTGTCTATTGGATTAGTATTGTTGCGAACGGGTACCCCACCAGCGCACATGTAAGCATCCCCAATGGTTTTAATTTTCTCTAAGTTATTACTGACTATTATTTCGTCAAACTTTCGGAAGTATATGTCCAGCTTGCTTACGAGCTCTGTGGGGCTCATGCGCTCTGCAATCTTGGTAAAACCAACAAAATCAGTAAAAAGTACAGAAACTGTTTTGTAAGCCCGGGCACTTGCCTTTCCTTTGTTTTTTAATTCTTCTATCGTAT